>NZ_JAMXSI010000019.1:0-29549 GCF_024124705.1 Halomonas sp. Mc5H-6 | reverse complement strand
TCAAGGTTTTCAAACGTTCTCTCAAGGTCCGAAGACCTTGGACGAGTCGCTTGCCTTGATAATAGGTGATTTATCACCCTCATCGGCAAGCGCCCACATGAATTACCTGATCACATTATTAAAGAGCAGTCGCTTGCGGGCCATAAAACATGACGTGGCCGCTGCTAAGCGAGGAAGGCGCATTCTACGCACTTCTAAAGACTTGTCAATCACTGTTTGGCGGAAGCGAAGGAAATGTTCGTCTTACTCATCCTTCTACTCACTTGCCTAACCTACTGACAAATCAAGGTTTTTCAACCTCGACCACCGCTGGCAACGCCGTGCGTCCCCGGCAGCGGATGCGTACTTTACGGTGTTGCTGGCGGGGACGCAAGGGGCGTGCGAAAAAAAATTCTGCCTGAACAGCCTTCAGGCTAATTCTCTCATTCTTGTGCACTGACAGAGGGTCTGTGCCCTGCCTGACAGCTTGAGTTAATTACGTGATAAACCTATTATTGGTCTTACCAATTTTGAGGGCCATTTAATGAACTACCCTCCGCTACGCCAGCAGCGATTAGCCGATGTGATCACCGAGCGCCTGGAGGCCATGATATTAGAAGGCAGCTTGAAGCCCGGGCAGCGCCTACCGCCCGAGCGTGAGCTTGCTGAACGATTTGGTGTGTCACGGCCTTCCTTAAGAGAAGCGATACAGAAACTATCGGCACGCGGCTTGTTAACCAGCCGTCAAGGCGGAGGCACCTTTGTTGAAGAGTCGCTTAATAGTGGTTACACCGACCCTTTGCTGGAAATGCTCTCCCGTCATAAAGAGTTCCATCTGGATCTGCTTGAGTTCCGCGACGCCATGGAGGGCATTTCGGCTTATTACGCGGCGCTGCGCTCTACGCCAGCCGATAAAGCCGTTCTTATACAGCGCTTTGAAGAACTTGACGGCGGATTTGTCGGTGCCGACCCAGCCCAGGAAGCAAAGTTGGATGCGGCCTTTCACCTGGCCATTGCGGAAGCCGCCCATAACGTTCTGCTGTTACATACGATTCGCGGCATCTTCCATCTGCTTGAACAAAGTATCGTGGATAATTTGGCCCACCTCTTCGCCAAACCGGATTCACGTAGCCAACTGATGCAGCAACACCGGTCTCTGCTGGATGCCATCATTGAAGGCCGCCCTGAAGACGCACGTACACGCGCTCACGAACACCTGGTATTTGTCGAGGATGGTTTGCTGGAAGTGGCTCGTGCTGAAACACGCGCACAGCGCGCCTTGCGCCGTGCCCAGGGAACAAGTTCGGCACCCGCATGAACATTTCTTTATTCCGCTGGCGGTATCTATGGTTGATTGTGGTAACGCTAGGGCTTTTCCTGTGCATGTGGCAAGCATCGCTCCTGGCCCGTGAGCAGGCACTGAACAACCTTCAGCAAGAGGCGGAAAACGAACTGCGCCTGTCCGCCGCCAACCTCAATGGCTACCTGTTACGTTACGACTACCTCCCGCAGATGCTTGCAACGCGCGAAGGTGTCCAGCGTTTTCTCGCCTCGCCGGACAGCCAGGACCCGATGCCCCTCAATTTGTTGCTGGATCGGTTTCGTTTTACCTCTGGCGTTTCTGACGTTTATCTACTGGACCGCAATGCTGACACAATAGCGGCCAGCAACTGGCACCGTCCAAACACCTTCATCGGACAAAACTACGCATTTCGCAGCTATTACCAGGATGCGATCGAAGGGGGGCAGGGGCGCTTTTACGGACTCGGCCTCCAGTCGCAGGAACGCGGTTATTACTTCTCGTCCCCGGTATGGCTGGATGACACCTCACCCGATGCGCGCCCCGATGGCGTCCTGGTCATTAAAGTACTGCTCAACGACGTGGAAGAAAGTTGGGCTGAGCAGGAATCCACCCTGTTCGTTACCGATGACGACAACATTATCTTCCTCGCCAGCCAACCCGAACTGCGCATGAGTGCGCTTTATCCGCTGACCGACGAACAGCGGCAATCACTGCATGCAACAAAACGCTACGGCCAAGAACCTTTACCCCCCTCCGGCATTCAGGTGCAAGACATCCTGAATGTGCACAGCCGCGTAGTGACGTTTAAAGACGGCCCGCTCAGTGACGGGCATTACCTGAACCTGACCCGGGAAATCCCTGAATTTAACTGGCAAATGCATATACTCAAGCCGCTTAGCCCCGTCGTAAACGCCCAATGGGTGGCCGCTTTGATGGCCGGCGGCCTCTATGGCATCGTTGCTCTGGCCGCAGGTATCGGCTGGCAACGGCTTCGTCTTCGCCGTGAGCGCGAGACATTTGCCGAGCGCGAACGGCAGACGTTGGCCCGGGTTCGCGATGAACTGGAGATGAGCGTTGAGAGACGTACCCGCGACCTGGTTGCCAGCAACCAACGCCTTTCTGATGAAATAGATGAGCGTCGCCGAGCAGAAGCCAACCTGCGTCAAACCCAGGACGAACTCATCCAGGCGGCCAAGCTCGCGGTTCTAGGCCAGCTCGCCGCGGGCATTAACCACGAGCTTAACCAGCCACTAGCGGCTATTCGCGCCTACAGCGAAAACGCCCGGCGCTTCATCGAGTTGTCCCGGGTGGAGCAGGCAGATGCGAATCTGGAGCAGATAATCGAGCTTACCCACCGGATGGCCGACATTAGCGCCCAGCTGCGCCAGTTTTCCCGTAAAAGCAGCGACCACCCGGAAACGGTTTCCGTTCAGGCCTGTGCCGATTACGCCTTGCGCCTCTTCCAGAGCCGACTGCGTGATGATCGCATCGAGGTTGAACAGCAATGGCCCGAGGACACGCTTTGGGTAAAAGCCGACCTGGTACGCCTGGAACAGGTACTGGTCAATTTAATCGGCAACGCCCTTCAGGCCATGAAAGAGACCCCTTCACCGACGCTTACACTTAGCGCTCAAGCCAACAGCCAGCAGGTGGTTATCCAGGTTGCTGATAACGGCCCAGGCATTCCATCCCAATATCTTGAACAGGTTTTCGAGCCGTTTTTCACTACCAAAGCACCTGGTAGCGGGCTAGGTTTAGGGCTTTCCATTTCATCACGTATCATGGACGACCTAGGCGGCAAGTTGCAGGCAGCCAATCTGCCTGGCGGCGGCGCCTGCTTTACCATCACACTGCCTCTCGCACCCGCCCCGCGGGCTACCCAGGAGACTGTTTCCGATGCATGAGCCGTCGACGCTGCCGGTCATGGTGATTGACGACGAACCACACCTGCGTATCACCGCCAGCCAGACCCTTGAGCTTGCCGGTTATACCCCGCACTGCTTCGAATCCGCTGAAGCAGCCCTGGCCGCACTCCCCGCCAACTTTCCCGGTGTCATTGTCAGCGATATTCGCATGCCGGGTATGGATGGCATGGCGTTGCTGCACGAACTCCATCGTCGCGACAGTACCCTGCCGATCATTTTGATTACCGGCCACGGGGATATTTCAACAGCCGTCGAGGCCATGCGCGCCGGAGCGTGGGATTTTCTGGAGAAGCCTTTTGCCGGTGACGAATTGCTCGACGTGGTGCGCCGGGGTATCGAAAAGCGCCAGCTCAGCCTGGAAAACAATCGCCTCAAAGCAGAACTCGAAGCTCAGCAAGCGGCGCTCGGCCCGCGCCTGGTGGGTCGCACGCCGGTAATCTCCCGCTTGGCGGCGATGATTCAACGCATCAGCCAGGTCGAGGCTGACGTACTGCTGTTCGGTGAAACCGGGACCGGCAAAGACCTGGTGGCCCGCGCCATTCACGAGCGCAGCGCCAGGCGCAACCACCCTTTCATGGCCATCAACTGTGGCGCCGTGCCTGAACACACCATCGAGTCTGAACTGTTTGGCCATGAGAAAGGCGCCTTTACCGGCGCGGTTGAACGGCGAATCGGCAAGTTTGAGCACGCTAACGGCGGTACCGTCTTCTTGGACGAAATCGAGTCCATGCCCCTCGCCCTGCAGGTCAAACTGTTGCGCGTACTGCAGGAGCGACATATTGAGCGACTGGGCGCCAATGATGTGATACCGCTCGACATCCGCGTGATTGCCGCTACAAAGATCGACCTCAAAGCCGCCGCCGAGGACGGCCGCTTTCGCGAGGATCTCTATTACCGGCTGAACGTGGTGACCTTGCCGCTGCCAGCGCTGCGCGAAAGACGTGAAGATATACCCCTGCTTTTCCAGCATTTTGCCGTCGTGGCGGCCAACCGCAGCGGCCTGGAAGCGCCCACCGTCGACAGCCATGGCATTGCCAGCCTGCTTGCCCACGACTGGCCGGGTAACGTACGTGAATTGCGCAACCTGGCCGAGCGCTACGTACTGCTTGGCGCGGCCTTCGACTACCGGCTGGATGCCCTGCTCGAGGGTGCTCAAGCAGATACCGAAGAGCCAACGCTTCCCCGCCAGGTCGAGCTGTTTGAGAAAAGCCTGATCAGCCAGTCACTTTCCCGCCATCACGGGCGCGTCACCGAGGTCTGCCACCATCTTGGCATTCCGCGCAAGACCTTCTACGACAAGCTGAAAAAACATGGGCTACACGCTAACGACTACCGCCATAGCAGCGATCCTTGATGGAGCAGCTCGCCCAACACCTGCCAGGGAGGCAGGCAAGGCCAGAGTGGCAGCAAGGCAATCAGCATCAACATATTCGACAGCGGGCGGCGGCAATCGCCAAACTTCAGCGCCGTACCGAAGGAGCGCTTGAGCCGAGCGCCTTCCAAGTCGACGCTGTAGATTTCGTCCAACAGCAAGTGAATAACAAACCCGATCCATACCGCCGCCCCATGCGACCAGGCCAGCCACGCGGGCTGGGAAAGCAGTTGAAAGCTCACAGCCGTTGTCAGCAGCGCGCATAAAAGGCTCGCCAACAGTGAATGCCAGATACCGCGGTGTACCGTGAAACGCGAAAACGTGATCCCCGCGAGATAACGCACCGCCAAGTAAACGCCACCGCAGGCCATTAACAACTGCCCAGAGGACAACCAGGGCTGCAATATAAGCACGCCCAGCACCAGTGCCGGTATGGACAGGATATTGAAAATGAGCCGGATTGAATGTGACCGGTCGGCATCGATATCGGGCAAAATACCGCCAAGCGCGGTCAACAACACCACCAACAAGGCCTGGGAAGGCGCCCACCACTCTAGTTGCCAGCCAGCATAAGCCAGCAGCATACCGCCCGCAGAGGCCACCGTGATGTGGGTGCGAAAGTTCGCCATGACACGCTCGACCAGAAAACTGTATAAATTAACAGATTTCCGGCCGATACAATACGACTTTCCAACAAAAAAAGAGGGGAATGAAGCGCTTAAGAGGGACTTGGTTCGGCAAGAAAATTATCTTTCAATTTGACGTAATTACCAGCGGTGTAAGTAAAGAAAGCGCGTTCCTTATCTTTAAGGGGACGCAAAGCCTTGGCCGGATTACCCGCATAAACATGGCCACTTTCCAGGTGTTTGCCCGGGGTCACGACCGCACCGGCGGCAATGATGACGTCATCATCCACCACGGCACCATCCATGACAATCGCCCCCATGCCAACCAGAATACGGCTCCCCAGGGTACAGCCATGAAGGATCGCTTTATGGCCAATGGTCACGTCGTCACCCACGGTAAGCGGGAATCCCTCGGGGTTGTAGTCACTGGCATGGGTGATATGCAGCACGCTGCCATCCTGAACGCTGGTGCGGGCGCCAACTCGGATACGATGCATATCGCCGCGAATCACCGTCATCGGCCATACGGAACAGTCGTCACCCAGTTCGACATCACCAATGACGACGCTTGCCGAATCAATATACACCCGCTCGCCCAGACGCGGCGTCATGCTGTTGAAGCTTCTTAACGCACTGCTCATTGTATGCTCCTCACTTTTGATGCAGGGATGGCGCACCACTATAGCAACCCGCTAAGCAGAACCATAAGCGTCAGCGGAATCGACACCCAGCGAACCACATTGCGCCAGCATAGATAACCGCGCTCACCCACGCCCAATGAAGCGGCGGCTGAATCGCGAGGCAGCACCCAGGCGGCAAAGATCGCAACTAACAGACCGCCTAACGGCAGGAAAATATCCGGCGGAATACTGCTGACCAATTCGAATACATTACGCCCGAGCAGCGGGCGAAAATCAGCGAGTGTTGAGAACGACAGCGCCGATAGCAGCCCCATCGACCAGACGCTAAGCGCCACGACGGCCGTTGAAGCGCTCCGCCGCCAGCCTAACCCCTGTAATGTGGCCACCATCGGCTCAGCCAGGTTAATCGCCGATGTCCAGGTCGCCAACAACAACAGTAGAAAGAACACACTCAGCCACAGCGCCCCCCAGGGCAGCTCCGAAAAGGCAATAGGCAGGGTCACAAACATCAGTCCTGGGCCATCGGCAGGATCCATTCCCTGGGAAAATACCACCGAAAAGATCGCAATACCGGCCAGTAGCGCCACGCTGATGTCCAACACCGCAACCGCCATGGCCGCCCGCGGCAGGCTCTGCTCGTCAGGCATATAGGCACCATAAGCCATCAACGCACACGCCCCCACGGCGAGGGTAAAAAAGGCATGTCCCATGGCATGCAGCACAACGCTGGGCGTTAGCGCCTCCCACGAGGGTAAAAAGAGCCAGGACAAGGCTGTACCGAAACCGCTGGTCGTAGCGGCATAGACCGCCAGCAGCAGTAATAGGCCGTACAGCAGGGGCATTAACAGGTTGTTTAACCGCTCAAGGCCTTTGGCCACGCCCGCCGCCACAACCACCATGGTCATCAGCAGAAACAGTGTGTGGTTAAAAATCAGCAGGCCTGGATTGGCCAGAAAGGCATCAAAACCGGCACCAATATCAGCAGCACTGGCGCCTCTGAAGTTGCCGTTGATGGATGCCACCAGAAATTCGATGGACCAGCCGGAAACCACCGAGTAAAACGACAGGATGCAAAACACCGTGAAAGCACCGAAAAGGCCCAGCCAACGCCAGTGCCGTGAGGCACCCGCTTCTGCCGCCAGCGCCCCCAGTGCCTGCATGGGCCCCCGGCGTCCGGCGCGGCCTATTAAAATTTCTGCCATCATCACGGGTATGCCGAGCAATATCACAAAGGCCACGTAGGTCAATAAAAACGCCGCGCCGCCGTTCTCTCCGGCCACATAAGGGAAGCGCCAGATGTTACCCAGCCCCACCGCAGCACCCGTTACCGCCAGGATAAAGGCCCGCTTTGACCCCCAGCGCTCTAGCGTTTTACTCATTGATGATTCTCGCCTTGGTGGCCCTGAAAGCCCGCAAGACTAACAGGCGCAGGGCTGAAGGCAAGTCGCGGTCATCCTCCAGCATTGAAACAACTCACGTTTGCCCGCACTCTAACGTCATGACAGCGCTCGTCGCTCTCCACCCATACCCAACGAGGCACCTATGTCCCACAATCCGCTGCTCGAGACTCACTCGCTGCCCCCGTTCACCGACATCCGCGCCGAGCACGTGGTCCCAGCGGTTGAAACCCTGATCAGCGAAAGCCGTGACACGATTGACCGGCTCGCCCAACAGGCCAATGTCACAGCCCCCACATGGGAGAACTTTGCCGAGCCCATCGAAGCTGTTAATGACCGGCTCACTCAAGCGTGGTCTCCGGTTTCGCACCTCAACGGGACCATGAATACACCCGAGTTCCGCGACGCCTACCAAACTTGCCTGGAACAGCTTTCCGAGTTCAGTACCTGGGTAGGGCAACACGAAGGGCTTTTCCATGGCTGGCAAGCACTCAAGGCAGGGCCTGCCTGGGCTCAGCTAAGCCCGGCCCAGCAGCGCACTGTCGATAACGCGCTCCGCGATTTCCGCCTGGCTGGCGTCGACCTGCCCGCCGATAAAAAAGCCCGTTACGGTGATATTCAGGCGCGCCTCTCGATGCTATCCAACCAGTTTTCCAATAACGTGCTCGACGCCACACAGGCCTGGCACAAGGATATTAGGCATGCCGACACGCTGGCGGGCTTGCCGCAAAGCGCGCTGGATACGCTGAAGGCAACGGCGGAGGCCAAGGGCATTGATGGGTTTCGTATCACCCTCGATTTTCCCAGCTTTTTTCCAGTGGTCAGTTATGCCGATAACCGGGAACTGCGCCGCGAAGTGTATACCGCTTTCGTCACCCGTGCGTCCGACCAAGGGCCAGACGCCGGCAAATTCGACAATGCGCCCATTCTTGAAGAAATACTGGCGCTGCGCCAGGAGCTCGCTCACCTGCTGGGCTTTGATACCTACGCCGACTATTCGCTGGTCACCAAGATGGCCGACTCCCCTGAGCAAGTACTTACCTTCCTGACCGACCTGGCGAACCGCGCCGTCCCCCAAGCCCAGCAGGAAGTCGCCGAACTCAGCGAGTTTGCGCGTACTGAGCTGGGGATCGAGACGCTTGAACCCTGGGACGTCGCCTATGCCAGCGAAAAACTGCGCGAAGCACGCTACGCCATTTCGCAAGAACAGCTGCGCCCTTATTTTCCCGCACCGCAGGTCGTCGATGGGCTCTTTCAGGTGGTTGAACGGCTCTACAGCGTACGCTTTAAAGAAGATACTAACGTTGCGCACTACCACGACGACGTGCGCTTCTACTGGATCACCGACAATGATCAGCCGATTGCCGGTTTCTATCTCGACCTTTACGCCCGCGAAGGCAAGCGTGGCGGTGCCTGGATGGCGGATTGCCGGGTACGCCGCCAGACGCATGATGGTTTGCAGCTTCCCGTCGCTTTTCTTACCTGCAACTTCACCCCGCCAGTCGGCAACAAGCCCGCGCTGCTGACCCACGATGAAGTCACCACGCTGTTCCATGAGTTTGGCCATGGTTTGCACCATATGCTGACCAAGCAAACCATTGCGGATATTTCGGGTATTAATGGCGTCGCCTGGGATGCCGTCGAACTGCCGAGCCAGTTCATGGAAAACTATTGCTGGGAACGCGAAGGGCTCGACCTGATTGCCGGCCATGTCGACAGCGGCGACCCTCTGCCTGAAGCCTTGCTGGAGCGCTTACAGGCCGCCAAAAACTTCCAATCAGCCATGGGCATGGCACGTCAAATAGAGTTCTCGCTGTTCGACCTGCGCTTGCACCACGAGCTCGAATCCCCCAGCGCCAGCGATGTCCAGGCGCTACTCGACGAGGTACGCCAGCGCGTTTCCGTGGTCCCCACCGTTGCCTTCAACCGCTTTCAAAACAGCTTCGGGCACATTTTTGCAGGAGGCTACGCGGCGGGTTACTACAGCTACAAATGGGCAGAAGTGTTGTCGGCCGATGCCTGGAGCGCGTTTGAAGAAGCCGGTATCTTTGACCCTGCTACCGGCCAACGCTTCCGGCAAGAGATCCTCGAGCAAGGCGGCGCACGCGATGCTGCCGACATGTTCCGTGCCTTTCGCGGCCGCGAACCCAGTGTCGACCCGTTATTACGTCATAGCGGGATCCGTGCCGCTTAAACCCGCCCTACCTGAGCGCGCCCTCTATGGGGGCGCGCCATTGGAGCCTGATGATGTCGAGCGTAAAACGTTTTATTGCAGGCGTGACCTGCCCACGGTGTGCTGCCATGGACCGTGTTCGTGCCTGGGAGCAAAACGGTATTCGTTACCGGGAATGCGTTAGCTGTGATTTTTTCGAACAGCTACCCATCGAGGACGAAGCCCCCGGGGAGCTGACCACTCGGGTCAATCAAGCCCGCCCGGAGCCCGCCCAGAATGAGATCCAGCCTGTGCGGATCATGGACCCTGACCACAAACCGTCCAACTCATAGCGATTAAAAAAACGCGTCGGCGAGACAATGTGTGCGGATTAACGCACACAAAACCATGTTCACCGTGCGCAACACCAGACACTTCGTGCTTTTCTCTATACGACTAACGTTGAAAAGGAAAATTTTAAGCCTCTGTTTTTAAAAACAAAGCCTTGTTTTGGCATAACAATCGCTCTAGTTTATAGCTCACCGCTGGTGGCGTTGCTTCACCCATCTACCGCCAGCGCGTTAACAACCTCAATAAACAACTAGGGAAATTCGCCATGCGCAATTTTAAACCGACCACATTGGCATTACTGACCAGCAGCGCGATTCTGGCGGCCGGTAGCGTCCAGGCCGACCGCGAAGACTGGCCGGACAACTTTACCGTCGGCACCGCGAGCCAAGGGGGCACTTACTTCGTTTATGGCTCCGGCTGGGCCAACTTTATTGCCGATGAGCTGGACATCTCCGGTGGTGGCGAGGTGACCGGCGGCCCCACTCAGAACCTGGCCCTGGTGCACAACGGCGATGCCGCCTTCGGTCTCACCACCATGGGTCCGGCTGCCGATGCAGTGAGCGGTAAAAGCCCTCTCGCCCCGGGCCTGGAAATGGACAACGTCTGCGCGATGTTCCCCATGTATGAAACGCCGTTCTCGATCACTGTTCTTTCCGACAGCGGCATTGAATCAATTTCCGATATTCCCGACGGCGCACGTATCGGTTTTGGCCCATCGGCTTCCACGTCTGACACCTACTTCCCGGCGATGCTGGAAGAGTTAGGCGTCAACTTTGAACGCCGTAATGGCGGCTGGTCAGATCTGGGCGGTCAGCTGCAGGACGGCTTGCTTGACGTTATCGCCTTCGCTGCCGGCATTCCGATCCCGGCAGTTAGCCAGCTCGAAGTGCAAACCGATGTGAATATCATCGAGTTCAACGAAGACGAGCTTGAAACGGTGATGAATGCCTTCCCCGTTGCAGAATTCTCCATTCCGGCTAGCACTTACGAGACGCTTGAAGAAGACGCCCGCGCCGTTTCCATGTGGAACTTTGCCATCGCCGGTTGCGACCTGCCTGAAGACTTTGTCTACGAAGTCACCAAAGCGACCATGGAAAACAACGACCGCATGATGTCGGTCCACCGCAGTGCAGCTACCACCATTCCGGAAAACATCAAGCACAACACCGTGCTGCCTTTCCATCCGGGTGCTGCTCGCTGGTATGAAGAGAACGGCTACGAGATCGACGAAGACATGATCAAGTAAGCAACACTTGCTGTCGTCTGCCCCGTGCCAATCAAGGTTGGCCGGGGCAGTTTTCGCTAATGCCCCTTTGTTTGCTGTGAGGGTGAACTCTAATGAGTCACAAAATCGACCAAGAACCCAACGGCCTCAAGGATGATGCCCAGGATGCTGAATCGGTCCCTGAGTCTATTGCCGAGGGTGTCGATGAAGAGATTGTTGAATCCAACCGCCGTCTTTTCACCGGCTGGCAGTTTTTCTTGTTTGCGGCGTTAGCCATTGCCTATTCAAGTTTCCACCTGATTTCACTGAATGTGTTTCCCCTGGAAACCTGGTCGTTTCGCATCCTGCACATTGCCGGTGCGCTTATCCTCGGTTATGGGCTGTTTGCCGGTGCCCGTTTTGCCGAGGACGACCACCAGGCATCTGGCGCTGCCTTGAAGTGGGCAAGTTATGCGCTGCTTGTTCCCGCCACCTATACACTGGTGCAAGTGTTTCTGATGCACCAGACCCTTAGTGGCGAAGCAATGCGTATCGACCCCAGCGTCGAGAACTGGCATTACGGTTATCCGCTCATGGCGACCACCGCCGGTGCCATTGTACTGTCATGGTTTTATCGCCAGGCGCGTCATCGTTTTAATCCGGCAGATCTGGTACTCATGGTTTGCGCAGCCGCCAGTGCAGGCTATTTGCTGGTAGTGTTCAACACCAACATACGCATGTCGACCGGCACATCCTTTGCCCCATCAGGTATCTCCTGGGCGGCAATTGCAGGCTCCATGCTGATTCTGGAGCTGACCCGTCGCGTCGCCGGGTTGGCACTGGTGATCATCTCGGCGGTATTCTTGACCTATGTTTTTGCGGGTCCTGCGTTGCCCGGCTTCCTGGGCTACCCGGGCCTTTCGCTGCAGCGCTTCTTCAGTCAGGTGTATACCGATACCGGGATTCTCGGGCCTACCACTGCCGTATCGTCGACCTACATTATCCTGTTCATTATTTTCGCTGCCTTTCTGCAGGCCTCCAAAGTGGGCGATTATTTCGTCAACTTCGCCTTTGCAGCGGCAGGGCGCGCTCGCGGCGGCCCGGCCAAGGTGTCTATCTTCGCGTCTGGCCTGATGGGCATGATCAACGGCACATCCGCCGGTAACGTCGTCTCGACCGGCTCGCTGACGATCCCGCTGATGAAAAAGGTGGGTTACCCAGCGCGCAGCGCCGGTGCGATTGAAGCGGCCGCCTCTACCGGCGGGCAGATCATGCCGCCGATCATGGGCGCGGGCGCCTTCATTATGGCCGAAGTGACCGGCATTCCGTATACCGAGATTGCCATTGCCGCCATCATTCCTGCTGTTCTCTACTTTGCATCCGTCTACTTCATGGTCGACTTCGAGGCGGCCCGCAAAGGCATGCGCGGCATGCGCAAAGAAGAGATCCCGCTATTCTCCAGGCTGGTCAAGCAGGTCTATCTGTTTGCCCCCATTATCATCCTGATCGTCGCGCTGTTCATGGGTTATTCGGTGATTCGTGCGGGGACTCTGGCAACGGCGTCAGCGGCGGTTGTCAGCTGGATTTCACCTAACAAAATGGGGCTTCGTGCCATTTTGAAAGCGCTCCAGCTGGCCGGCACCATGTCGATTCAGATTATCGCGGTGTGTGCCTGTGCGGGCCTGATTGTCGGGGTTATCTCGCTGACCGGCGTGGGAGCACGTTTCTCGTCGCTGCTGCTCGGTCTGGCGGGCGTGAGCCAGCTTCTGGCGCTGGTGTTTGCCATGCTGATCAGTATTCTGCTGGGGATGGGCATGCCCACCACGGCAGCCTATGCCGTAGCCGCATCGGTCGTCGCCCCCGGCCTGATCAACATCGGCATCGAGCCGCTGGTTGCCCACTTCTTCGTGTTCTACTTTGCGGTGGTCTCCGCGATCACCCCGCCGGTGGCACTGGCCTCCTATGCGGCAGCGGGTATTTCCGGCGACAACCCCATGGGCACCTCGGTGGCCTCGTTCAAGATCGGGTTAGCCGCTTTCATCGTGCCGTTCATGTTCTTCTACAGCCCGGCCATGTTGATGGAAGGCTCTGCCATGCAGATTCTGCGCGTCGGGGTGACCGCCACACTGGGTATCGTATTGCTCTCGGGCATGGTCCAGAAATGGTTCTTCGGTCCGGTGAATACACTCCAGCGTATCGTCATGCTGGTAGGTGCGATCTTCATGATTTACGGCGGTATTTATACCGATGTAGCAGGCCTGGCCATTGGTGCCATCCTGTTTATCATGCAGCGTAAACAGCACGGCGGTGGCAACAAGACGCCGCAAACGGGCTAATTGACGCCAGTCGTTAAATGCGAAACCTAAAAAACCCCGCTCAAGATTAACTGAGCGGGGTTTTCGTATTTCATGTTCGTCTAGCTGCTCAGATTATCGACAATCTTCAACACCGGCTTGGATTGATTAAGCGTGTAAAAGTGCAGCCCCGGCGCGCCACCGTCCAGCAAACGCTGGCAGAGTCGACTGACGACATCGGTGCCGAAATCGGCAATGGCCTCGCTGTCGTCGCCGTAGGATTCCAGCTGCTTGCGAATCCAGCGTGGGATTTCCGCGCCGCAGGCATCGGAAAAGCGCGCCAGCTTGGTGTAATTGGTGATCGGCATGATCCCTGGAATGACCGGCTGCTCAACGCCTGATGCGCGGGCTTTATCAACAAAGTGGAAATAGGCATCAGCGGTGAAGAAGTATTGGGTAATTGCCATGTTGGCCCCGGCCTTCATTTTACGCGCAAAGTTTTCCACATCCTTGTCGAGGTTGGGGGCCTGTGGATGAGATTCTGGATACGCAGCGACGGCAATATCAAAGTGGTCACCCGTTTCATCACGAATGAATTCGACCAGCTCGTTGGCGTAGCGCAGCTCGCCGATGCTGGCCATACCGGACGGCATATCGCCGCGCAAGGCCACCAGACTTTCGACGCCTTCTTCACGGTACTGGGCCAAGAGATCCCGCAGCTGGGACTTTTCGCTCCCAATACAGGAAAGGTGCGGGGCAGTGGTCACACCGCTCTGACTCACCTGGCGAACAATCTCGCGAGTACGGGCCTGGGTTGAACCACCGGCACCGTAGGTAACCGAGAAAAACCGCGGGTTGCGGGCGGCCAGTTCATCGCGTGTCTGGATTAGCTTGTCGCGCCCGGCATCGGTGCCCGGTGGAAAGAATTCAAAGCTAATACCTAGCGGATGCTCGTGGCTGCTCATGGGATTTCCTCACAATGTGTCAGTAGTCATGATATCTTGCGCTATTCTCGCTGTTCCGTTGCGCTGGGGCTAATGAAAGATTCCACGGTCGGTCTTTAATTCGACTCATGTTCATCGATGACACACGTATGATGGGGGGTAAATGGATCTTACACCTGGCGCATTGGTTGGGCCGCTGCTCATGTTACTCAGCTATGTGGGGTTAGGCTGGCTGGCCGCCCAACGGCTCAAGCTAGACCCTCGCCCGATTGCGACGCTGCTGATTTACCTGATTGCTCCCTTTACCATTTTTCGCGCGCTGATGAACGGCGGGCCAACGCCTGATTACTTACTGCTCACATTAGCGCTGTTCATTATCGCGAGCCTGATGGCGCTAGTGGTACAACGCTTCACGCGCCACCGCTTTGGCGAACAGGAAGCCGCCCTGCTGGCATTTTCCTCGGGAACCGGCAATACCGGCTACTTTGGCTTGCCGATTGCGTTGATATTGCTGCCCCCCGAGGGGGTCACGCTTTACCTGTTCTGCATGCTGGGGATCAATATCTATGAATTTACCGTGGGTTTTTACCTCAGCGCTCGCGGACGCTTTTCGATACGCGAAAGCCTGATCAAAATTTCCCGCTTACCGCTTATCTACGCCTTCCTGTCAGCGTTACTGCTTAGTGCCCTTGAGATCACCGTCCCCGCCGCGGTCATGAGTTCCCTGCAGGTGTTCCCCGCCACCTACACGCTGCTCGGCATGATGATTATCGGCATGACCCTAAGCCAAGTAACGCTTGCCGCCTGGGATACGCGCTTTGTAGCTTCTTGCCTGGGCCTTCGCTACCTGCTCTGGCCGCTGGTCATGCTGGGGGCCGCTTTAATGCTGCAGTGGGCGGCGCCGCTTTCCACGGAACTGGCCATGGCGCTGCTGCTGATAGGCGTGGTGCCCATGGCCTCCAACGTCGTAGTGGTGGCCATGGAATTGGGCATCCAGCCACAAAAAGGCGCCTTAGCGGTGCTGGTCACGACACTGCTTGCGCCGCTGCTAATTCCGCTCTATCTAGGCTTGATGCTGCGCATGACGGGGCTGGGGTAGACGCATTAATCCGCCGACCACCCAATGGATTAAAAACCCTCAACCCCTATTTCATTTAACTGCGCTGCCATCTGCTGCACATCGGGATGGCTAAAGAACGCCACCAGCGCCTCGGCACGCACCGGCCCGACACCTGGCTGGGCCTGCCACTCGGAACGCGTGAGGCCCGCCAGGGTAGACCAGTCGCCCAAGCGGGCACTACCACCAGGCGGCATCCCCAGCGCGTCAAGCCAAGTGGTGTAGGGGGCGAAGCGCGCGGCTTGAAACTGCGCCATCAGCTTGGCAGCGGTGGCGTCGCCAATACCGTAAGCCTGTTCAAGCTGATGTGGCTCGACGTTTAGCCAGTCGATTAGTTGCCTGACCACGCCCGCTTCCAACAGCGCTTGCCATGTACCTTCACCTACCCCCTTCATATCCAGCTGTTCACCCAGGTAAGTGAGCCGCGCCAGCAACTGGCTTTCACAGCCAGGGGTTAACTCAAAGCAGCTCAGCAGATGGTAGCGCTGGGGTGACGGCGGAGACAGCGGCGAGCGCTCCTGAGTATGCCATACCACCTCGGTCAGCTGCGGAATCGTCACCCCCCCAAGAGTGACTGCCACCTGGTCGCCGGGGCGAACATCCAGTGATTTCCAGCGCGCCAAGGAGCCTAATGAAACACGGCTAATGCGCCGCCCTTCCAACAGGACAGGGTTAAGCCATATCAGCGGCGTTACTCGCCCGGTGCGCCCGACACGAAACTCAATACCGCGCACCTCTGCCAGCGCCTGCTGGGCCGGATATTTCCAGGCCACTGCCCACTCCGGTGGCGACGATGACCAGCGGCGAACGCCAGGGCGCTCGGCCTGCTTGAGCACGACGCCGTCAGTGGCAAACGGCAGCGGGCCGTTGAACCACTTATCCCGCCAATAAGCCGCATCGTGATGATCATCCAGTCGGTGGGTATAGTCGGCGGTATCAAACCCCAGCGCACTCAGTTGTGCGAGACGATCAGCCATATTCTCGGGGCCATCAGGCCACCCCCAGATAAACAGCCCCACTTGTTCTCGCGTTTGCGGCGTCGGCGCTTGCTGGGCCATCGCACCAGCCACATTTCCTCGCGCTCCCGTGGCGGGGTTTCGTGATTGGACATGATCCGGCAAACGCCAATACAACTCGCCCTGCAAGACACCGGACAGCGGTGTGGACAGCTTATTGGGTACTGCAGGTAACTCACGGACACGGGCCGTCCAGTCCTGGCCGCGCTCACCATCACCACGACTCACCGCCTCTACCAACTCACCTTCCTGATAACGCAACGTGACCGCCACACCATCGACCTTTGGCTGAATCCAAAGGTTATCCCGGCGGCTGCTAAAGCGTCTCACCCCCTCATCATCGGTTTTTTCAAGGCCGGTTTGCGCGTAAGGGTGAGCCCGACTGTCACCCGTACTGGTGATGCGGGTCAACGGTTGGTGACTGGGGACCTTGCCCAGGCATTTCTGCCATTCAGCCAAACGTGCCACGGCTTGATCGTAGAGCGCATCGTCAATCAAGGATACGCCCTGATCATGATAGGCACGATCCCAAACTTCTACCTGCGCCGAGAGTGCCTGGCTCTCGCGTGTCAGCCGTTCAGTGCTCCAGCCGGGACACTCGTTTGCCTGCACCGTTAGGGAGACCGCCATCAACCAGCCCGCCAGCCATCCCTGCCTATAGCGTTTCATCACCACCAGCCTCCGCCAATTGTCCATTTATGACGTTAGCCTAGCGCACTGCGCATAAAAAACGTCCCTGGCATACGCCAAAGGGACGTTTTCTTACACCACAGCGAGCAAATATCTTACAAAGCAGCTGCTTGACGGAGCGTATCGGCCTTGTCGGTGCGCTCCCAAGGGAAGGCGATAAACGTCTCTTGCTGGGTATGGCCTTTATCATCGACCCAATGGTAGCTGTGCTCAAACGGCTCGCGGCCGAAGTGTCCGTAGGCGGCAGTTAACTGGTACATCGGGTGAAGCAGGTCGAGCATTCGGGTAATCGCGAAAGGACGCAGATCAAAATGCTCACGCACCAGTTTGACGATCTGGGCATCACTCACCTTGCCGGTGCCGAAGGTATCTATGGACACGGAGGTCGGCTCGGCCACGCCGATCGCGTAGGAGATCTGGATTTCACATTTGTCGGCGAGGCCCGCCGCCACGATGTTTTTCGCCACATAGCGCCCCGCATAGGCTGCGCTGCGGTCAACCTTGGACGGGTCCTTGCCCGAGAAGGCGCCGCCGCCATGGCGTGCCATGCCACCGTAGGTATCGACAATGATCTTGCGGCCGGTCAAGCCACAGTCGCCCACCGGGCCGCCAATCACGAACTTGCCGGTCGGATTGATGTGGTATTGGGTATCTTCATCGAGCCATTCGGCGGGAATCACCTGCTCGATAATTTCCCGTTTGACCATGGTACGCAGGTCTTCCTGGTCGATATCCGGATCGTGCTGGGTGGAGAGCACCACGGCATCGACGCCACAGGGTTGGCCTTGCTCATTATAACGGAAGGTCACCTGGCTCTTGGCATCCGGGCGCAGCCAAGGCAGCAGGCCGTTCTTGCGTAGCTCGGCCTGGCGCTCTACCAGACGATGCGAGTAATGGATCGGCGCCGGCATGAAGGAGTCGGTCTCATTGGTGGCGTAGCCAAACATCAACCCCTGATCACCCGCGCCCTGATCTTCCGGCTTGCTACGGTCAACGCCCTGGGCAATATCGACGCTCTGTTTACCGATCAGGTTGACCACGCCACAGGTGGCGCCATCGAAGCCTACATCCGAGGAGGTATAGCCAATCTCGGTAATCACATCACGTACCAGGGTCTCAAGGTCCACCCAGGCATTCGTGCTGATTTCACCGGCAATGATCGCGACACCGGTCTTGACCAAGGTTTCACAGGCAACGCGCGCCTGTTTGTCACGGGCAATAATGGCATCCAGCACCGCATCGGAAATCTGGTCGGCAATTTTATCCGGATGGCCTTCGGAGACGGACTCGGAGGTAAACAGGGAATATTCGCTCATCGCGCACTCTACCCTCGGTGTGACGGCGGCAAGTCACCGCAGCATCATCAGGAAATCATGGCAGGAAGTTGCCCTGCCCACCTATTAAAGAAGCAACACTGCGCTTCGGGGGCCAAAGTTTACACGCTGTTGGAAGTTCTTCCCAGAACGAGGCCATAGAATTTGCCGACGCCCGGGAAGTCAGCGACAATAGCGCTTTTATTATTCACGTTTTCAGGCGAGGAGCACCCCATGCCGTCCCGTTTTGAGCTGGCCAATGCCATTCGCGCCCTTTCCATGGATGCCGTCCAGAAGGCCAAGTCCGGCCATCCGGGCGCGCCCATGGGGATGGCGGATATTGCCGAAGTGCTGTGGAATGACCACCTCAAGCACAACCCCGAAGACCCCAAATGGGCCGATCGTGACCGGTTCGTGCTGTCCAACGGACACGGTTCCATGCTGCTCTATTCGCTCCTCCACCTGACCGGTTACGAGCTGAGCCTGGAACAGCTGCAGAACTTCCGCCAGCTGCATTCGCCGACCGCCGGGCACCCGGAATATGGCTACGCGCCGGGCATTGAAACCACCACGGGCCCACTGGGGCAGGGCTTTGCCAACGCGGTGGGCTTTGCCATCGCGGAAAAAACCCTGGCGGCACAATTCAACCGGCCTGGTCACACCATCGTCGACCACCACACCTGGTGCTTCCTGGGTGACGGTTGCTTAATGGAGGGCATTTCCCACGAAGCGGCCTCGCTGGCCGGCACCCAGCAGCTCGGCAAGCTGATCGCGGTGTATGACGATAACGGCATCTCCATCGACGGCGAAGTAAAAGGCTGGTTTACCGACGATACCGCCAAGCGCTTCGAAGCCTACGGTTGGCACGTGGTGCCCAATGTGGATGGCCACAAGCCGGAAGAGGTCAACGCGGCCATTGAGCTGGCCAAAAGCCACGACGACAAACCCAGCCTGATCATCTGCAAAACCATCATCGGCTTCGGCGCCCCTAACAAGCAGGGCAAAGAAGAAGCCCATGGGGCGGCACTGGGTGATGACGAAGTGGCGGCTGCGCGCGAGCAGCTGGGCTGGCCCCATGCGCCCTTCCACGTCCCGGAGCCGATTTATTCGGCCTGGGATGCCCGCGAGGCCGGTCGTGCACGCCAGCAGGCGTGGAATGCCCGGTTTGAGCGCTACGCGGAGGCGTTCCCCGCCGAAGCACGCGAATTCCAGCGCCGCATGAAGGCCCAGTTGCCGGCCGAACTGCCCACTGAAGCGCTGCTTGAGCAAACCCAAGAAAAGGGCGACAGCATTGCCTCACGCAAGGCCTCATTTGAAACGTTGAACGTGATTGGCCCGCAAATGCCAGAGCTATTGGGTGGCAGTGCCGACCTGGCCCCGTCGAACCTGACGTTCTGGAACGGCGCCAAAGCGATCACGCCGGAAGACGCCAGTGGCAACTACCTGCACTATGGCGTGCGCGAGTTTGGCATGGGCGCAGTCATGAACGGGATTGGCCTGCATGGCGGTTTTGTGCCGTTCGGGGCGACCTTCCTGATTTTCATGGAGTACATGCGTAACTCAGTGCGCATGGCGTCGCTGATGGGGCAGCAGGCGATTTATGTCTTCACCCATGACTCCATTGGCCTGGGTGAAGATGGCCCGACCCACCAGCCGATCGAGCAGCTGACCAGCCTGCGCACCACGCCCAACCTGAACACCTGGCGCCCCTGCGATGCGGTGGAAACCGTGGCCGCCTGGGACGCCGCCCTCAAACGCCACTCCGGCCCCACCGCGCTGGTTCTCTCGCGCCAGGGCCTGCCCCATCAGCCGCGCACCAAGGCACAGCTGGCGTCGATTCAAAACGGGGCGTACGTGCTTAAAGACCCTGCTCTCAAGGACAGTGAAGGCACGCCCGTAACGCCCGAGCTGATTCTGATTGCCACCGGCTCGGAAGTGTCGTTGGCGATGGACGCCGCCGCCGAGCTCGAACAGCAGGGCAAGGCCGTACGCGTGGTGTCCATGCCCTCGGCCTACCGCTTTAACGGCCAGGATGCCGAGTACCGTGAAAGCGTACTGCCCAAGGCGGTGACCAAGCGTATCGCCATCGAAGCCGGGCATGCGGACTACTGGTACAAGTACGTGGGCCTTGATGGCCGCGTGATCGGCATGACCACCTACGGCGAGTCAGCCCCTGCAGGCGACCTGTTCAAGCACTTTGGCTTTACTGTCGAGAATGTCGTCAAACAGGCCAATGAGCTACTCGGCTAGGCGAGCGAGGTAGGCCATGCCCGCGTTGAACGGCTTGCTATGGCTGATTAGCTACTGGCTGATCGGCGAAGTGGTCATCCATTTCTCCGGTCTGCCCATTTCCTCCGGTGTGGTCGGCATGCTGTTGATGGGCGTCACCCTTTCAGTCATCGGCCGCGTGCCGTCGAGCATCTCGGCCGCGGCCCAGCCGCTGATTGGGCTGCTCGCCATGCTCATCATGCCCGGCGTTGTGGGCGTCTTCTTTATTCTCGATGAACTGGCAGGCCAATGGCTTGCCATTCTCGTAGCGCTGTCACTCGGGACGCTGCTGAGCGTGGTCACGACACTCTGGCTTCTGAAACGCCTCATGGGGCATCATGCCCACTGACGTATTAGCAACGCTCACGGCGACGCCGCTGTTTGCCGTCGGGCTGACACTGGCAGCCTTCTTGGTGGGCAGCGCGCTATTCAATCGTCTAAAACAGCCTTCTTGGCTGCCCGCCATCCTGATCGCCGCATTACTGTTGGCCGGGGCATTAGCGCTGATAGGGATGCCTTATGCCACCTATCAGCAGGGTGCTGCTTGGCTGACGGTCCTGTTAGGCCCGGCGACGGTTGCCCTGGGAATGCCGCTTTACCAGCAGCTGCCACGTATTCGCGCACTCTGGCGCCCGTTAGCGGTATGCCTGCCCATCTCTGCGGCACTGGCAACCTTCTATGCGTTGGGTATTGCCTGGTTAATGGGCAGCCCCGGTCAGATATTGGCCTCTATCGCCGCCAAATCCGTTACTGCGCCCATCGCCATTGGCATTACCGAACAGTTGGGTGGCAACGTGGCCCTGCTGATGGGCGCCCTGCTGGTGACGGGGGTCGTCACCATCCCGTGTGTGAGCCTTAGCGCAAGGGTTTTACACATCGACGACGAGCGCATTATCGGCTTTGCTCTGGGGCTGAATGGTCACGCGATTGGCACCGTACGCGCCTTTGAGCTAAGCCATACCGCCGGTGCCTTTGCCTCATTGGGGATGAGCCTGATCGGCATTTTTACTGCTCTATTGCTACCACTGGCGTGGAAGCTGATAGGCGCGGGCAGTGGATAAGCATCACCCGCTGAAATACGTTATCATCGCGCCTACTTTCATGCCCATCGTGGCCCCTGCTCCACTTTCAAGAGCCGCTTCGCGACATGGCTGACTCCAAAAGGTATCGCATCGCCATCAATGGCTACGGACGCATAGGTCAATGCATCCTGCGCGCGCTGGTTGAGCGTGACCACCCCGAGATTGAGGTGGTGGCGATCAACGAGCTTTCCGACCTGGCGACCATTACCTATCTCACCCGTTACGATACCACTCACGGCCGTTTTCCAGGTGAGGTGGATAACGATGGCGAAGCGCTGCTGATCAAGGATCAGCGCATTCATGTGCTCTGCGAACAGGACCCAGGGTCACTTCCCTGGGCCGCCCTGGATATTGACCTGGTACTGGAGTGCTCGGGCAGCTTCAAGGATCGCGCTACCGCCGAGCGTCATCTGGACGCCGGCGCCAAACGACTGCTGTTTTCCCAACCCGCGGAAAGCGATGTCGATGCCACCATCGTATGGGGCATTAACCAGGACGAGCTGACGCACTCTCAACGCATTATCTCGGCGGCCTCGTGTACCACCAATTGCCTGGTACCCTTATTGACCGTTCTGGACAACGCACTGGGACTGGAACACGGCGTGACCACCACGATTCATTCGGCCATGAATGATCAGCCGGTCATTGACGCCTACCATCAGACCGATCTGCGCCTGACGCGCTCGGCGATGCAATCCATCGTGCCGGTGGACACCGGCCTGGCGTTGGGCATCAGCCGCCTGATGCCAAGCCTTGCCGGTCGTTTTGAGTGCCTGCATGTGCGCGTCCCCACCATTAACGTATCCGCCATGGATGCAGCCCTGACGGTGAATCAGGACACCGATGCCGACCAGGTGAATGCGCTGTTGCGGGAAGCCAGCCAGCAGCGATTGGCGGGGGTATTAGGCTATACCGAAGCCCCCATGGCATCGATCGATTTTAATCACGACCCCCGCTCTGGCATCCTAGACGCCACACAGACACGGGTGGCAGGCAGGCGCCTGGTCAAACTGCTGTGCTGGTTTGATAACGAATGGGGGTTTGCCAATCGCATGCTGGACATCACCCAGCGCCTGGCCACGCTGACGGATGGCAGCGCACGCTGACTTGCAGGGCCGCATCATGACTTTTCACCCGCTTGAACACGAGGAAATACTCGCATGAACGTGCAAAAAATGACCGACCTGCCCTTGAAAGGGCAGCGCGTACTGATTCGTGAAGACCTCAACGTACCGATCAAGCACGGGCGTGTGTCCAGCGATGCGCGTCTTCGGGCGGCGCTTGCGACTATCCAGGCGGCCGCCGAGGCCGGTGCCAAGGTCTTGCTGATGAGCCACCTGGGTCGCCCGACGGAAGGCGAATCCGCCGACGAATTTTCCCTGGCCCCCGTCGCGGCACACCTGGGTGAACTGCTGGGCCGCCCTGTCAAGCTGGTTAGCGACTATCTTGATCGTGCACCGACAATGGCCGACGGCGACGTTGTGCTGCTGGAAAACGTGCGCTTCAACACCGGCGAGAAGAAGGACGACGAACAGCTGGCCAAACAGTATGCCAGCCTGTGCGATATCTTCGTGATGGATGCCTTCGGCACCGCCCACCGCGCTCAGGCATCGACCCACGGCGTTGCGCGCTTTGCCCCGAAGGCGTGCGCAGGCCCGCTGCTCGCCCAGGAACTTGATGCGCTGGAAAAGGCCCTGGCTCACCCCGCTCGGCCCATGGCGGCGATTGTTGGCGGCTCCAAAGTGTCAACCAAATTGGACGTGCTGACCGCGCTTTCCGACAAGTGCGACCAACTCATTGTTGGCGGCGGCATCGCCAATACGTTCATTGCCGCCGCCGGCTACAATGTCGGCAAGTCGCTCCATGAGGCGGATTTAATCGGCCAGGCAAAAGCGCTGATGGAAAAAGTCACTATACCGCTACCCACCGATGTGGTGGTGGCGACCGAATTCTCCGAATCTGCCGACGCGGTGGTCAAGCCGGTCGACCAGGTGGCCGATGACGAAATGATCCTGGACATCGGCCCCGATACCGCCGCGCATCTGGCCAGCCTGTTGAAAAACGCCGGTACCATTTTATGGAATGGCCCGGTCGGCGTGTTTGAAATTGATCAGTTTGGCAAAGGCACCGAAGTAATCGCCCATGCCATCGCCGCAAGCAGCGCTTTCTCAATCGCTGGTGGCGGTGATACCTTGGCGGCCATCGATAAATACGCCATTGAAGATCGTGTGTCCTACATCTCAACCGGCGGCGGCGCCTTTCTTGAATACGTCGAAGGCAAACAGCTACCTGCCGTGGCAGCGCTTGAAGCCGCCGACCAACGCGGATAATCGTTAACATTTTAGCGGGCGCTCGCTGCGCCCGTTGACTCCGATACCAGCATTAACCTCACAGATAAGGTGACTCAATGGCTTTGATCAGCATGCGCCAAATGCTCGACCATGCCGCCGAATACGGCTACGGCGTTCCGGCATTCAACGTTAATAACCTGGAGCAGATGCGCGCCATCATGGAAGCCGCCGATGCGACTGACTCACCGGTCATCGTCCAGGCGTCTGCCGGTGCCCGCAAGTACGCGGGCGCCCCTTTTCTGCGCCACTTGATTCTGGCGGCCGTTGAAGAGTTTCCGCATATTCCTGTCGTCATGCACCAGGATCATGGAACCAGCCCGGCCGTCTGCCAGCGCTCTATCCAGCTCGGCTTCTCATCGGTAATGATGGATGGCTCGCTGGGCGAAGACGGCAAGACCCCCACAGATTACGCGTACAACGTTGATGTGACGCGCCGCGCCGTCGATATGGCGCATGCCTGCGGCGTTTCCGTCGAGGGCGAACTGGGCTGCCTGGGTAGCCTGGAAACCGGCATGGCCGGTGAGGAAGACGGCATCGGTGCCGAAGGCAAACTCGGCATGGAGCAACTGCTCACCGACCCGGAAGAAGCCGCCGAGTTCGTCAAGGCTACCCATGTGGACGCGCTGGCGATTGCCATCGGTACCAGCCACGGCGCCTACAAGTTTACCCAGCCGCCGACGGGCGACACGCTGTCGATCCAGCGTATCAAGGAGATCCACGCACGCATTCCCGATACCCATCTGGTGATGCACGGCTCGTCCTCCGTTCCCCAGGAGTGGCTGGATGTCATCAACCAGTACGGCGGCCAGATCCCTGAAACCTACGGGGTGCCCGTCGAGGAGATCGTTGAGGGCATCAAGCACGGTGTGCGCAAGGTCAACATTGATACCGACCTGCGTCTGGCGTCCACCGGGGCGGTGCGTCGCTTCCTGGCAGAGAATCCGTCAGAATTCGACCCGCGCAAATTCCTCAAGGAAACGGTATCGGCCATGCGCGAGCTGTGTATTGCGCGTTATGAAGCCTTTGGTACCGCGGGCAATGCCAGCAAGATCAAACCGATCAACCTGGAAACCATGTACCAGCGCTACGAGCGTGGCGAGCTGGCCCCCAAGGTAACGTAACGCCAACGCCATATAGCCCCGATCAAAAAAGACGGCCAAGTTGGCCGTCTTTTTAATGGACACTTATTGAATGGGGCACTTACTCTTCGGCGTCGCTTTCACTGCCATCACTTCCTCCGTTATCCGCATTCGCATCGCCGCTGCCGCCAGTACCCGCTGAGGTTTCTTCATCTTCTGCCTCTTCTTCCTCAGCACCATTGCTTTCGGCGTCAGAGGTATCGCTGCTGCGGTCTTCCGGGTCCCGCTTAACAGCACCTGCTTTAATACCATATTCTTCCTCGAGCGCGGCATCGTCGAGAGGCTCGTGCTCATGTTCGTCAGCGGTTGCCGCACTAGTGGCGGCCAGCATGGCGGCAGCAAACGCTAACGGCATGATCCAGGGGGTTAGTCGCATCGTCACGGTCTCCTTATTATGGTTTCAACAGCTTAGCACGTAACTCAGTGCCCTGCGCCTCTCCGTACAACGTAGAAATGGCGCTCAATCAACGGCCTAAAACGTCATCGTTGCCGCACGTTTTGGTTAATCTGAATCAGCTCGACCGGCCAGGCAAGCAAAAAATTACAGAACACTGTTCACAAATACGCTAAAATCTCGTTCAATAGGCCTATGATTAATTATTGTGTTTGTCACTGCAGTTGCTAAGTCTCTGCTAGGAAATCTCCCATGCCGCTCCCCCTGTTATTATTTGATTGCGATGGCACCCTGGTTGACAGTGAACCCCTCCTTGCCGAAGAGATGTCGACAGGGCTGAATAGCGTGGGACTTCCTTTCGTACCGTCTGACTATATGGGTGAATTTAGAGGCTCACGCTTTCGTAATATCGTTGCTCAGTTGCAGTTACGCCATGGTGACGTCTGCAACGATCAGCTAAACAGCATGGAAGCCGCCATGCGTGCCAGCCTGGCTGAACGGCTCGCCAATGAACTCACCACGATTCCCGGCGCTAAAGAAGCCCTTGAGCAGCTATCCGCTTACCCGAGCGCTGTGGTTTCCAACGGCCCTGAAGGCAAAATTCGCACTGCGCTCAAAGCAACGGGGCTCGATGGCTATTTCGCAGAACGCCTTTTCAGTGGCTACACCGCCAACTGCTGGAAACCAGAACCCTGTTTGCATCTCTACGCCGCGAGTATCATGGGGTTCAACGCAGCTAACTGTATTGCCATTGATGATGCATTGGTCGGCGTACGAGCTGCTCTTGAGGCAGGCATGAAGGTCATTCACTTGAACCGCTTTCCCGACGCGGAAACCACACCGGAAAATGCCGTCATGATCAGCAGCATGTTTCAGCTACCTGCCGTGGTCAGGCAATTAAGCCAGGAAATGAGCCAGGCAGCCGAGCCTTATTACTCTGAAGGAAAATAACGCGATGGCTTCACTACGCGACCAGCTTGGTGGGCTGGTATATTCCACCGAAAAAGGCAACACCTGCCCCTCTTGCCGCGAACCTCTGGAAACCTGTCGCTGTGATGCCGATAGCGAACAAGCGCGTATTGCCGCACTTGACGGCATCGTCCGTATTCGTCGCGAAACCAGTGGCCGCAAAGGCAAAGGCGTCACGACGATTAGCGGCATACCGCTAACTACCGCAGAGCTCAAAGACCTCGCCAAAGCGCTTAAAAAACGCTGTGGCACAGGCGGTGCTGTTAAAGATGGCATCATTGAAATTCAAGGTGATCACCGTGATAGCCTGAAGCAGGAATTAACCGCACGCGGCTATCAAGTCAAACTGGCTGGTGGCTAATCCATGCGTCCCAGGACGAACCGTCACTGTGCAGTCACGCCGCACTAGGACTTTGCAATGATCTGGCTAGAATATCTGCTACCGCTGATTTTTCTCTTTCCCATGGCGGCGATGGCAAGCATTGTTTTGGCACTCCGCAGCCTGCATGACGCTCGTGTCCAATCTCCCTTCGACACCCCGCTACGCGAGCCCGGCCAGGCATTGCGCTACCGGCTGGATCAAGCGTTCTCAAGCCTGTTTCTCAACGGCGCGTTAGGCCCTTTAATCAGCCTTTCGCCACTGGTCTATGGCATGGGGCGAATGCTGTTTGCCGACAAGCAGGACTGGGTGGAGTGGGCACTCTATGGCTTGCTTAGTACGCTGCTTGTCCTGGCGTTTTCATTGCTTTTAGTGCGCGACTACCAACGCATTCGGCGATTGAAGCTGGGGCTTGCCTGCGAGCTTGCTGTTGGCCAGGAACTTGAGCGGCTTATCCGCCCTGATGCGCACCCTTACTATGTTTTTCACGACGTGCCGACGGATAGCTTTACGATTGACCATGTGGTGGTGACCCCGCACGGCGTTTTCGTGGTAGAAACCCGGGCACGCACCGTGCCCATCAGTAATGCAGGACGTGGGCAAAATACCGTCGCCGTCGAGCGTGAGCGCCTTCGCTTTCCCTACTGGCAAGAACGGCGTCCGCTGCATAAAACACGCCAAGGGGTTGATTGGCTTAGCCAGTGGCTAGAACAGCAATGCGGCGTTTCGGTACCGGTGCGAGGTGTCCTGGTGTTACCCGGTTGGCACATTGATACCGATGACGCGGCACCTGATATTTTGGTCGTTAGTGGCGATATGCTGGCAAGCCAACTGACCGCGCTCATGCCGGGTCAGATCAGCGATCCCATCCACGATAAAATCATCAATATCCTGCTGGAACGCGCCAAGCTCATGGAGCTGACGCATCTTCGCCAGCCTTCGGTATGATGGCACCTAATCGCCTCGCAAGCGCCCGCCCATTTCCTGGGCCAGGTCGACCGCATAGTGATCCGTCATCCCACCGATAAAGTCCAGCATTCGTCGATAGCTATCATAGAGCGGCCAGGAGGCCAGCGGCGTGTTCTCGCCTATCAAGGCGAGTACACGCTGATGCTTGAACGAGCTGCGCCCGGTGTGGTGCAGTTCGTGCGCAGCACCAATAAAAGCTTCAAGCAGAATGCCCAGCGTTGTATAAGCGCCAATTTCCAGCTTTGCCTTCCGCTCATTCTGAAAAATACGCTCCCGGGCCAGCTGCTTCGCCGCCTTAACGCCCCAGCCTAGATCCGGATGACACAGCTCAAGCAGGTCATCCTTGAGCGTGCCGTTCAGCAGGGCCTGTTCGTGCTGAACGAACACGGCGCCTACATCGTTCACGGCGCGCTCCATGGCCGCACCTCGCAGCAGTGCAATACGGCGGCGCTGGGATACGTTGCGCGCCTGCATCTCGGCATACTCGGGCGGGAATTCTCCGGCAATCTGACGCAGCACCTCCACCACTTCTTCGTAGCGCAGAATACCCATCTCCAGGCCATCTTCCAGGTCCAGCAGGGCGTAACAGATATCATCAGCCGCTTCCACCAGCCAGGCCAAAGGGTGGCGACACCAGCGCTGTTCCCCCTGTGGGAGTAGCCCCACGGCGTCGGCCACTTCCTTGAGCAGCCCCTGCTCTGACTGATAAGCCCCAAACTTGCCCGCTCGTCCGCTATAGCGCACGGTCCAGGGGTATTTGAGCAGCGCACCCAGTGTGGCCGCTGATAGCCGCATACCGCCATTGAACTGGTTATATTCGATCTGGGTAATCACCCGGAAACCCTGGGCGTTGCCTTCATAGGTCAACAGATCTTCGCGCTCAGCGTCTGAAAGGCCTTCTAACAAACCACTGCTTTGAGCACGCTGAAACCAATCACGGATTGCATACTCACCCGCATGACCAAAAGGGGGATTCCCAATGTCATGCCCCAGGCAGGCTGTTTGGACGATGACGCCAAGGTCAGCAGGCGTAATCCATTCAGGTAGGCGGTCGTGCAGCAACTCACCCACGATCATCCCCAAAGAACGACCTACACAGCCAACTTCCAGCGAGTGCGTCAGGCGAGTATGGATATGATCATTTTCGGTCAGCGGATGCACCTGGGTCTTACGCCCAAGGCGCCTGAACGAGCCTGAGAAAACAATTCGGTCGTGATCCTTATGAAAGGGGCTACGGCCGATTTCACGAGTACTGGTTGAGCGTTGATCGTGAAGACGACGAGGGGAAAGTAGCTGTTCCCAGCGCATCTGAGTCATGGGCATTTCTCCTTAAGGAATGCATTTTGACATAAAACGCCAGAAAACCGCACGTTATGGTGAGGGGTGAAGTAAATAGTAGACATAAAAAATCCCCCAAGGCATCAGCCCTGGGGGATTTTTGGTATAGGTGCCTGACGATGATCCGGTCGGCGCTCCGATATTCTCCATGGGGAGACCCCTAAAACAAAAAACCCAGCCGATCGGCTGGGTTTTCTGCGGTATAGGTACCTGACGATGACCTACTCTCGCATGGGGAGACCCCACACTACCATCGGCGCGAAGCGGTTTCACTGCTGAGTTCGGCAAGGGATCAGGTGGTTCACGCTTGCTATGGTCGTCAGGCGTAACTGGCTG
>NZ_JAMXSI010000018.1:0-55070 GCF_024124705.1 Halomonas sp. Mc5H-6 | reverse complement strand
AGCCAGACAGCAGCGCCAGCGCCGATACAGCACAATACTCGGGCGGGCACTGGATACGCTGGGAAACGTCCAGCACATAGCTGCGTAGCTCCTCGGGCAGCATCTCGGGGTGAAAGCTGGGCACGGGTGGCAAGCTATTTGGCAATGTCTTTGGCGTCATAGAGTGCGTTGCTTCATCGACCTGCCGGGCAATGGCACTGATAGTCATACCGATACCTCCCCGCCAATTAGCGCCAGGTCGTTAAAATCGGCCACGCCTTCCATCGTTTCAGGCCATATACAGCGCCCGCCTATGGCTGAGGCGGCTTCCTTTCCCTTGGTCACGCCAGGATTGCCAGCGGTGCCGTGGTCGTTATCAGCGCATACGATGATGGGTTGAGTGGGGTAGCGTTCGCGTAGGCTTTTCGCCACGGGTAGCAGGTTTCCCGCATTCATAGCAGCGGCTACCGCGTAGCCTGTCGCTTCGTGGAGCGTGGCAGCGGTCGCCCATCCTTCAGCGATCAACAAAGGCTGGTGTGGCTCAATGCTGCCTATGGGTGAGTAGCAGCCTTTAACCTTGCCGCCTGTCTTGAAGTATTTAGCCGCATCCGGCGAAATGGTCTGCCAATTAACCAGGCGGTGCCCATCGGTGAGCGGGACTACCAGCAGGCCGCGCATTTGGCGCAGGTTGTGGGGCTTTACCCCCTTGGCGGCCAGGTAAGCATGGGTAGGGCTTGCAGGCGTCAGCAGCGGCCATTCTCGGCGCGTTTGGCTGGCTACCAGGGCATACCCACGCTCGCGCTCAGCCTGTCGCTCTAGGCGGCGGTTTTCGGCCTCCTGTCGCGCTTTCTCGGCGGCTATTGGGTCTGGGGTGTCGTCAGTAAATACGCTGTGCTGTTCCCCAGTAGCCCAATCACCATGTACACCAAAGTCATGGCGTAGCACGTACCAAAGGCGGTTATTACCTTTGCGGCCCTCGGGGTGGTCGTGTCGGTGAATCTCGCCATCACCAATAGGGCTGACACTGAGGCCATAGTGCGCGACAATGCTTTCAGCCAGTTTGTTCTCTATGGCGATCTGTTCAGAAACGACCTTTGATAGCGCCCATGCCCCGCCAAGGCTGGGCGTTTTTATTGCTCTGTGCATACATAGCCCTCCTCTTGCAGCCATTCGCCACGCTCCTCAAGCGTGTTGGACAGCAGCCAAAGCGTTTCTATAAGTGCCTCACGCTTCAGGCCATCAAAGTCATGGTCGTTAAGCAGCATCGCCACGCCTGCCAGGATTTGGGACGCCTGTTGCATCTGGCGAGCGTCGCCAGTAAGGGCGGCTTTCAGCAGGTAGGTTTGTTCGATAGGTTTCATTGGGCCACCTCCATGCCTAGTGCCCGGACTTCTCGCTGCAACTCCTTTAGCTCAAGGGGGGTGATTAAGCCGCTAGCAAGTGCATGTTCGGCTGTCAGGAAACGATCCGGGTTAGTGAACTGAAGGCGGATAGCACGGGTGCGCAGGTCGCACGTAATGGCTATGGGCATCATTTGGCTGCCTCCTCTGAATCTAGAAAGGCGACAGCTTCAGCCAGTGCGCGCTCTATGGTTTGAGCGCCGATTCCTTGCGGCACATCAGCATCAAACAGCACCTCTACTGGGGGCTTGCCAGTCGCGTCGCTTGTTATGTAGCAGGCATCACGGCGGCCAGTTTGGCGCACAGCGTCATGCCAGTCGGTTGCTTCAATAGAGATTTCTTGGCCAGTGCGGGCAAAAGCGATCTTGAATAGGCTCATTTGCTCACCTCCGCGTTTTCAGCGCGCAAGATGTCGTAAGCCTTCATCATGCGCTCACGAAAGCACGGCGCTTGCTCTGAGTTGTCGCTGCTAGGGCTTTTGGCAAGTGCCAGTGCAAGCTCTAAAGTCGGACGTGTCAGCGTTTCCCCACGGTAGGGGGCGAGGATTGCCGTCAGGCGGGCGAGTTGGTCGCGGGTAAGTATCATGCTGATACCTCCTTGGCCACTTGCTCGATCCAGGCGTTTAGGTCTGCAATGTCGTAACGTACGCCACGACCCAACTTGGTGTGTTTAGGTGGTTTTGCTCCGGCCAGTGTCCCCATAAAGCGGGATTGGCGAAGCGAGGCGGGGCGATAGCCAAGGTATTCGGCGGCTTCGCGTTCGGTGAGTAGCTTTCTCGGAATTGCAGTAGTCATAAGGACTTGCCTTGTTAAAGGCCAGTTTGACTAACAGGAATAGGCGGGGAACGATAACCACAGATACAAGCAATACTTGTACGTATGGTTCAGGTGTCCTAATATGGGGACACCCATTTAGCTCCACGCTAAAACGGGTCGGCTCTTTAACTCGACTACGCATCACTCCGCATGACGTTGGCGCGTCAGGCATTAAGGAGTGGTGCGTTTTCGTGTTGCTGAGCATCCGCTTTTCCATCGGTCTCTCTGGCCGTTGATGGTAGCCCCGGTTCCTTCGCCTCCTACAGCATCAGGAACCGGGGTGCTTCTAGCTGTCTAAAACAACAGCACTAGATCATTATTACCGCTCAAAATGCCCTTTGCAACGTTATACGGGGCAAACTTTCCTATATGTGGTTTATTTTTAAAGACTTCTCTCAATATATTGTTTTTTCCACTTTTGGTCTCTAGAATGCGCATCCTTCGCCTACCCGGCTCGCCTTTACGGGGTTTAAGGGGGGTGGCTACCTGCCCATATTCAGAAAATTTCATCACTCTACTTTCCTCATTGGTACCACGTTAGCTTTCTCGGCTGTCTCTGCATCAGCGATTAATTGCCCCCATGCTTGCCAAGCCAGACGTTGTTCTTTGGCGTAGTCGTGGCGCTGGTAGGTTTCAATCAAGCGATCCGTTGGCGCGTGGTTAAGCATTTGCTCGACAACGTGCGGTGCGGTGCCAAAGTGTTTTAGCAGGCCCGTTGCAAACGAACGTCTCAGGTCGTGAACACTGAAGCGTGGCATGTCGGCAAGCGGTGCTTTCATGTTCTGCTTTGCCAGTTTGCGCCCCTGTAAGCGCGCAATGGCGGTAGTAAGGCTGGCATCACCAATCGGTTGACCAATAGCACGCTGGCTTTCAAACACGTATTCCAGACTGCCCGTTACAGCTTGCTGTTCGCTCAGCAGGTCAACGGCTGCGCTTGAAAGGTAAACGGTATGCTCCCGGCGTGACTTGGTGGTTATGGCTGGAAGTGTCCACTGGCCTTCTTCTAGGTCGATATGCTGCCACTTGGCTTGTAGTAGCTCTCCCCGGCGCTGGCCGGTAAGTATCAGTAGCTTGAGGGCGGCAGCGGCGCTAGCGTCCAGGCGGGCGTTCTCTATTGCGTCCCATAGGCGCTTTATCTCTGACAAGCTCAATACGCGGTCACGCGGTGCTGACTTAGTAGCGCCTAGCTGGCTTGGCTGGATGCCTTGGGCGGGGTTGGCGTCAATCTGCCCGTGCCCCTCAGCATAAGTCAGCATTGCTCGCAGCATGGTTAGGCACTTGCTCGCCTGGTTACGGCTCTGGTGTTCGGCTATTTCTTTTACGGTGCTTTTCACCGTGCGGGCATCAACTCGCTTAACCAGCAATGAGCCTACGCGTCCTTTTAGGTAGTGGCCCCAACGCCAGCACGCTTGCTCTACAACAAGCGGTGAAGGTGTACGTCTAGTACGCACCGTTGGCGTCTTTGCGTAGCTCTGAAGCCAACGCTCGAACAGCTCGGCCATTGTCCAGGCTGACTCATTGCGTGCCTTTTCATCGCGCTGTGCGTGCTTTGGGTTAATGCCTTGAGCGTGTAGCGCTACGGCTTCACCGTGGCTTTCCCTCGCTTCCAGCAAGCCCACGCTTGGGTATCGGCCAAGGCTGTAGGTGTCTTGCTTACCATTGAAGCGGTAGCGGTAATACCACGCCTTTGATCCAGTGGGCTGCACACGAATAGCCAAGCCGCCACCATGAGGTGACTTCACGCTTTCCCAATAAACGGTGCCTTTGGGTTTTAGTGCCTGTAACTGGCGGTCGGTGGTTATCACGGCTGACTCCTCTCCAGTACCACTCTGGTAACTGCATATTGAGTCTATAACCACAGACATAAATAGACAAGTATTAACCAGTAAAATTTATAAGGTGCTTATTTAATAGGTTTTTTGGTGTCTATTGAGGTAGGTTGGGATATAAGAGTTTAGTCCTCCGAAGCCGAGGGTCGCAGGTTCGAATCCTGCCGGGCGCGCCAAATTGCTAGAAAAAGGGCCTGCGAGAAATCGTGGGCCTTTTTTTGTCTGTGACCAAATCATGGCCACATTTTCTTTATCGTATCTCTTGTTCCCATTTTGTATATGACCATGAGCTTTTGTAGTCACGGCCATGGCCACAAGTTTAATGGCGAATCCCCATCCATTCTGCCGACTGCTGATTCGCCTTTAAGCGTTGTCGTTGTAATAAAGCACTTTCAAAAATCATGTCTAATGAAACTGTCGAAGTGGCAACCGGTAGTGCGACCGGCGCCTTATCACGAAATTGCTGACGGATTGTTTTGTCGTCGTCCAAGTACTGCCACCACCGCCATTAAGGGCAGCCAGCTCGTGTAACGCATCGAGTCGATAGGCAGTTTCGATTGCTCAATAGCCGAAAAACGCTTAAATTGTACCGAACGGTACTTTTTAAGGATGACTAATGAGTCACGTTCCACATTATCCGACCCTGTTCGAACCCGGCACACTAGCTGGTCACCGTTTGGCCAACCGTCTTGTGCTGGCTCCGATGACCCGCACCAGTGCCGAGCACGATGGCCGCCCCACGGAGCGTATGCGCGACTACTACCGTGGTTTTGCCCGCGGCGGTTTTAGTTTGCTGATCACCGAAGGGATCTACACCGATGAACGCTTCAGCCAGGGCTATGACTACCAACCCGGCTTGGCGACATTGGCCCAGCAAGCCGCTTGGCAACCGATCGTTGAGGCTGTCCATGCGCAGGGGGCTAGATTTTTCGCGCAATTGATGCACGGTGGCGCCCAGACTCAAGGCAACCGTTTTGTCGAAGAAACGGTGGCGCCCTCGGCGGTGGTCTCTAAAGGTGAAATGCTTGGATTTTATGGAGGGGAAGGGCCCTACCCAACACCGCGCCCAATGAGCGAGGCGGACATTCGGGAAGCCATTGTCGGGTTTGCATCGGCTGCCAAACATGCACAGGCCGCCGGGTTCGACGGCGTCGAGCTTCATGGGGCCAACGGCTACCTGATCGATCAGTTCATTTCCGAGTACTTCAATCAGCGGGATGACGCCTGGGGCGGTAGTCTCGAACGGCGGCTGGCTTTTCCGGTGGCAGTAATACGCGCTGTGCGTGAAGCTGTAGGCAGTGATTTCCCGGTTGGCATGCGACTGTCGCAGATCAAGGTTACCGACCCTAATTATCGTTGGTCGGGGCGTGAGGAGGCTGCCACGATTGTAACCACCCTGGAAGCGGAGGGTCTCGACTTCTTGCATTTCTCCGAGTTAGATGCACGCTCGCCGTCTATTGAGGGGACCGACAAGAGCCTATCGGCACTGGCCAATGAACTGACCAAGATTCCCGTGATTGCCAATGGCGAGTTGGGCGATCCACAAGCAGCGGCGGCGATGCTAAATCAAGGTGAGGCTGACTTCGTGGCCATCGGCAAGGCGGCCTTGGCTAACCACGACTGGCCCCATCGGGTTAGGGAAAACCAGCCGCTGGAGGCCCTGGATTTCGCTATGCTGACCCCCCGTGCGAATTTGTCCAACGAGGACGCTTGGCGGGAGCAACATGATGTCTCGGCTACACTCAATGCCACGCGATAAACAGCAACGTCATACGCGCAGCACCAAGGGTGAAGCCACTCGGCTTCGCATTATCGAGTCGGCGGCTGAGCTTTTCCATGCGCGAGGCGTCGACGGTACCGGTCTGGAGCAGATTTTACGCCAAGCCGGTGCCGGCAAGAGCCAGTTCTACCAGCATTTCGCCAACAAGAATGCCCTCGTCTGCGACGTGGCAAGCTGGTGGGAGCAACACCTATGTGCCTCCCTGGATAACAATGGCCACGGGATAGCCAGTCTTGATGCGTTAGAGGGCTGGCTCCTAGAAGTGATAGACCAGTTGGAAGTGCAACACTGCCGACGTGGTTGTCCAATTGGCACTCTGGCGGCCGATATGCATGACACTGACGACACCAACCGAGCCGCCATTGGCCAGTGCTTCAAGGCGCTTGAGTCGCGTTTATATGATGTCTTGCGTCGAATCCAGCAACAGGGCGGGCTTAGCGAAAATGCCAACCTTGAGGCACTCGCCCATTTTATTCTGGCTAGCCAACAGGGAGCAGCAACGCTCACCAAAGCCTACGGCGAAAGCCGCCCCGGACGTGTGGCGATCACTCAAGCCATGCAGTATGTACGCTCTCATTCGGCGGGCACTTTGTAAAAATGCCATCTTGTACTAGGCAAAACCTATGCGCTACAGGGCATTATTGATATGGGTTTGTTGCTTCAGGCTAATATTTTCAAATAGGCCAGGTGCGGACTTTTAGTGAACACTGATATAACAGTGATTACACACCCATCTACATAATCTGAATGAACCTGTCGACGCGTTCATTGAGGTTATACAGCCCATCATTCACGATCTATCCCATTGAAATTAAATAAATAAAGTATAAATAGGCAGTAGAGCATAGATTACCTTGTCGGCTGCATAACACGGTTGAATCGGCATGCCGCTTTCGCCGGAAGGGTCGCTCAGGGTAGTTAGCTGCCATTGTATCCCCAGCTCTCTGTGCCGAATGACCTTCGACAAGCTTCTGCTACTTCAACTGACCTGAATCCAGCCTATCACAGTCTGGTTAAGCTGGCTGAGAAGACATTGGTGAGCTATCAAGGCTTATACCGCCGGGTAGGGGGCTGCTTGGGGTAAGAAAGTTTTCAATGAGCGCGCAATTTACACAGACAACACATGCAGTTGTTGCTGTAACTGTTGCGTAGGCTTAAGCGTAAAGTTCCAAGTAGCGATTTTTGGATGGGAGGAGATGCTGGCGACAAAGGTCAGCTAAACGTTCGCGGTCTTCATCACGAATCGCCTCAATCATCAATTCGTGCTCGCGGCGGGCTTGAGCGAGGGCGTCGCGGTCGGTGATCGCAATGAAGCGGATGCCGTGGGCTTTCTGGGCGAACTCGTTGATGGTGGCGTAGAGGTAAGTGTTGCCGCAGGCCCGGAAAAGCGTGCGGTGGAACGCGATGTTCATATGAAACACCTGGCGAAGGTCGTGGGCATACACGGCCTCGCTGTGCTGCTGATGAACCGCTTCCAGTTCGGCGAGCCATTCCGGCGGAGCTGGCAAGGGCAGCTTGTTGACGGCGGCCAGCTCGAGAATCTCGCGCATGGCGTAGATCTCTTCGACCTCATCCGGTGGATAGCTCCTGACGAAGGCGCCCCGGTTTTTGATGCGCTCCGTCAGGCCAATGCTATCGAGCTGGAAGAGCGCTTGGCGGACGACGTGCCGCTTGCAGTTAAAACGCTCCATCATGGTTTCTTCGACCAGCCGCTCGCGGGGGTGCAGGCGGCCGAGCACAATGTCCTCTTCTACCGCGGCCACGATGTCACTGACACCGTAGGCAGGTTGAGAGGTTTGAGTCTCGGCGCCGCTTGTAGACGGCTGGACGGTTCGGCTCATGATCGGTTTCTCAGCCTCCATGTCAGGGCATATGGTTAAGAAGTGTACCAAACTCGCCTTCACGCTTCATGCTGCCTCGGAATCCGACAGGTCGGCGTTGGCCGACAGGCGCGGAAGTCACAGCCTTGCTCGGCTTGCAGGATCTGCTCCATAAACAGGCGACGATAGCCCAGCAGCGGTGCTTCGCTTGTCTCGGTTTTGAACGCCTGCCGACGTGCATCAAGCTCTGTGTCGTCCACTTCCAGGCTTAGCCGATTGTTGCTGACATCCAGCGATATGACGTCGCCATCGCGCACCAGCCCTAGTGGGCCGCCCTCAGCAGATTCCGGGGAAACGTGGAGCACGACGGTACCTGCTGCCGTGCCGCTCATGCGTCCATCGGATATACGCACCATATCTTTAACGCCCTGGGCGGCGAGCTTCTTGGGGATCGGAATGTAGCCAGCTTCGGGCATGCCCGGCGCGCCCTTGGGGCCAATATTCTGCAGTATCAGCACGTCGTCGGCGTTTACATCCAGGTCGGGATCGTCAATGCGGTTGGCCAGGTCCTCAAGCCCGGTGAACACCACGGCGCGGCCGCGATGGGTCATCAACTCGGCCGAGGCGGCCGACTGCTTGATGATGGCACCAGAGGGGGCCAGATTGCCGCGCAACACCGCGATCCCCCCTTGGGCATAAATGGGGCTTTGCTTGGGGCGAACGATTTTCTGGTCGATGAGATGCACGGCGGCATCGATGTTTTCACCCAAGGTGTGGCCGTTGATGGTCATGGCATTCAGGTGCAAGAGCGGTTTTAGCTCGCGTAGCAGGGTAGGCAGACCACCGGCGCGGTGCAGGTCTTCCATGTAGCCCTCACCCGATGGTTTGAGGTCCACCAGTACAGGCGTTTCCTGGCTCATGCGGTCGAAGGCTTCAAGGTCGATGTCGATGCCTAGCCGTCCGGCGATGGCGGTCAGGTGAATCAAGGCGTTGGTCGAGCCGCCTAATGCGAGCAGAACCCGCAGGGCATTTTCGAATGCCTCAGGGGTCAGAATTTGGTCGGGGGTAACACCAGCCCGAGCGAGCGCGACGGCCTGGGCACCGGATTGCTCGGCGATGCGTTGCCGGTCGGCATACACCGCCGGTGCGGTGGCGCTGTTGGGCAGCATGATACCCAGCGTCTCAGCCAGGCAGGCCATGGTGCTCGCGGTACCCATTACCGAGCAGGTGCCCACAGTGGGGACCAGCTTGTCGTTGACCTCGTTGATCTCCGCCTCGTCGATGTCCTTGCCGCGATAGGCCGCCCAGTAACGGCGGCAGTCGGTGCAGGCTCCAACGCGCGTCCCGCGGTGTGAGCCGGAGAGCATGGGACCCGTGACGACCTGGACCGTTGGAACACCAGCGCTTGAAGCAGCCATCAACTGAGCGGGAACGGTCTTGTCGCAGCCGCCGATCAGTACCACGGCATCCATCGGCTGAGCGCGAATCATCTCTTCAGTATCCAACGCCATGAGGTTGCGCAGGTACATGCTGGTGGGGTTGGCGAAGGACTCATGGAGGGTGATGGTAGGAAAGTCGACCGGCAAGCCGCCCGCGAGCATCACACCGCGTTTTACGCTCTCGACTAACCCCGGCACGTTGCCGTGACAGGCGTTGTAGCCGCTATAAGTATTGGCAATGCCAACGACCGGGCGTGAAAGCGCGTCATCCGTGTAGCCCATTCCCTTGATAAAGGCCTTGCGCAGGAACAGCGAAAAGTCGGCATCGCCGTAGTTGGTTAGGCGATTGGACATGCCCAGAGTAGGGCCGTCGGCGTCAGGTTGCTGATGGTCACTGCCTTGGTGGTTGTTTCGGAAGTCCTGGCTCATCGCGGTTTCCTCTATGTTGTTCGCGGCTTTTCGGAGGTCCGTTGATTACGGTTCTTGAACGCAAGGCTAGGCGGTAAAAATCGGCTTGGCAAGATTATTAATAATATTATTGACAATATTGTTGATAGGCAACTACGTTTGATCTTGCAAGCACGCCTTGCACGACAATGTGCGATACAACGACAAACAGCACGTGAGGTAACAACGATGCAAATCCGTAGCGCTTACGCCGCAACCCTACTGTCCGCCCTGATGTTTTCAGGGGCCGCCCAAGCCGATTATTCAGCCGCTGATGAGATCAAGGTGCTGCAAGGTTTCAAAGCGGGTGGAGGCAGTGATGCCCTAGCTCAACTGACCCAACCGTTCTTGCGGGAGTCGCTGGGTGTGGAATTTATTAACGAGTACTTACCTGGGGCCACGGGCGCGATTGCCTGGACCCGTCTAGCCCACCAGTCGCCGAATGATGGCAGCGTCATCAGTATCACCAATACGCCGATGTTGATGACCAACTACATCATGAATGACGCCATCAATTATTCGATCGACGAACTGACGCCAATTGCCAACGTGGTCACCGACCCTGGCATCATCGTGGTGCCAGAGAATAGCCCCTATGAAACCGTGGAAGAGTTCCTTGCTGCCGCTGAGGAAAGACCCGGTGAGATCACTGTGGGCAACTCGGGCGTTGGGGGGGATGACTTCTTCTCGACCATCATGATCGAGAAGGCAACCGGCCTGTCCTTCCAGAAGGTGCCTTTCCAGGGCGATGGTCCATCGGCTACGGCGGCGCTGGGCGGCAAGATCGATGCCAGCTTCAACAACCTGGGTAACGTCTATGGCCACATCGAGTCGGGTAGCCTGCGGCCGCTAGCGATATTTGCCGAAGAGCGTCTGGATATCCTGCCTGATGTGCCCACCATGGTAGAGATGGATATCGACGTCGTGGCGGGTTCTTCACGCGGTTACAGCGCACCGGCGGGCATTCCGGATGAGGCTCGCGATGAGCTGATTGCTGCCTTCGAGGCCCTAAGGGAGAACGAGGAGTTTCAGCAGACCGCCCAGGAGCGGGCCATGAACCTCGACATCCAGACCGGTGACGATTACGGCCAGATGATGCAGGACATGGAAGGCCAGTTCGTAGAAATCTGGGCAGATGTCAAAGATGAGGTCAACCAGTAAGGCAACGGCGCCAAAGGCGCAATACGGCGATCGACAAGGGGGTGTGAGATGAACATAAGTCGTCTGGTGTTGGGGGTGTTTGCCATTGGCTTAGCAGCGACGTTCTATGTCACTGCGCTTGGCTACCCCGATAAGGCGGCGAACATGCCTCTTATCTACTCGGTCGTCGTGGCCTTGTTAGGCGCGGCGATGGTGGGGCAAGAGATCATCAGTACCCTGCGTCGCCGCAAGGTGTCGGTCGAGGGGGCGGCCACCGCTTCCGATGCTGACCCAGAGGAGACAGCCGTTAGCGAGCAGGAGCACCAACGCAAGCCATGGAAGGCCATGCTGATCTTCCTGCTCGCCGCCGTCTACCTCTATAGCATTTCGATACTGGGGTACCTGGGCGCCACGGCCGGCTTCATGGTCGTGGCCCTGTCGATCATCGGACATCTCTCATGGCGTTTCGCCGCAATCGGTATCGTGTTGCTGGTCACGCTGGTGTGTACGGTTTTCATCGGCTTTTTGGGTCTGCCTGTGCCGCTGCTGCCGCCATTGCTGTCCTCATAACGACATTGTGCGCACTTCTTATCCTCAGCTCGCCTTTATCGGCCCAGCCTGTCAGCGAGTTGGGGGTGGGTGCCTGACGCAGGCTTCTGGAGTCTAGTCATATGGATAACCTTGTTCTGGTGGGCCTGACCAACGTCATCTCGTTCACCAATATTGCCCTGATTCTGGGTGGCACACTGCTGGGGCTATTTGTGGGGGCCATGCCAGGGCTCTCTGCCACGATGGCGCTGGCTTTGTTGCTGCCGCTCACCTTCGGTATGGACCCGGCCTCGGGGCTCAGTATGCTGGCGTCGCTCTACGTGGGGGCCTCATACGGTGGTTCGATCGCCGCCATTTTGTTGCGGACACCCGGTACGCCGTCGGCGGCGGCGACAGTGCTTGATGGCTACCCACTATCGCAACAGGGGCAAGCCGGCAAGGCGTTGGGGGTCTCGATCTTCGCGTCTTTTATTGGTGGTCTGATGAGCGGTATTGCACTGCTGACGGCGGCACCGCTACTCGGCGTCCTAGTGCTCAAGTTCGGCCCGATCGAGCTTTTCGCCATTGCCGTACTGGGCATTACCATCATCGGCTCGCTGGCCCAGGGCTCGGTCATCAGCGGTCTGCTTTCCGGGGCCCTGGGGCTGCTGGTGAGTACTGTCGGCATGGACCTGATCACCGGTACGCCACGCATGACCTACGGCATCATTAATCTTTTCTCGGGCATTGAGTTCACGGTGGCGCTGATCGGACTGTTCTCGATCCCCCAGGCGCTGATCCTGATCGAGAATGCGCATGGTAAACAAAAGGTGGCGAGCAAGATCACCGACCGGTTGATTCCGCCACTGGCCGAGCTTCGCCGTTTGCTCCCCAATATTTTCCGCTCCGGCGGCATTGGCATCATTACCGGCCTGATTCCGGGAACCGGCGGTGATACGGCGAGCTGGTTCGCCTATAACGAGGCGAAACGTTTTGCCAAGGACAAGAGCCGCTTCGGCAAGGGTGACATCGCCGGGGTGGCCGCTCCTGAAGCCGCCAACAATGCGGTGGTCGGTGGTGCCCTGATTCCCACGATTGCCCTGGGCATTCCTGGCAGTTCCTCCACTGCGATTCTGCTGGGTGCCCTCATGGTGCAGGGCATCCTGCCCGGCCCCAATCTGCTCACAGATTATGGCGATGTTACCTACACCCTGATCTGGGCGGTCATTTTCGCCAACATTGGCTTACTGCTGGTGGGTCTTTTGTTTACCCGCCTGTGCGTGAGTGTGACGCGGATCCCTGACAGCTTTGTGGCCTGCTCGATTATAACGCTGTGTGTGATTGGTGCCTTTGCGATTAACAACAGCCTGTTCGAGGTAGGGATGATGCTCGGTTTTGGGCTGTTCGGTTACTGGATGAACAAGGCGGGCGTGTCGCCAGCGCCGATGGTGATCGGGCTGATTCTTGGGCCGGTCATGGAGACAAGCTTCCAGCAGTCAATGCTGATAGGGCAGGGCAATCTGGGCATCTTTTTGACCAGCCCCATTGCCGTTGTGTTGCTGTGCATCGCCGCTTTCTCGGTACTGCAAGCGACGCCTTTTTTCCGTTGGTTGCGGAGTTCGCTACGCAGCCGTACACAAGCGGAATGACCCCACTTTCAAGTCGAGGATTCAATATGACAACGATAACTGAAGTGCGTGCTCGGACGGTCAATGTGCCGCTTGATAATCCTACGAGCTTTTCCAATCGCCAGGTGCTCAAGCGCGATTACGTGCTGGTTGAGGTGGTGGGCGATGATGGCCATGTGGGCATTGGTTTTTGCTACGGCGGCAATAATGCCGGTGTACTGGTGGCCAACGCGGTGAGAGAGCTTTTGAAACCAGTGCTGATGGGGGCAGATGCCCATGCCACTGAAGCATTGTGGCAAGCCATGTATCAGGAGTCGCTGCTGCATGGTCGCTGCGGTTCGGTCATGCGTGCCATCAGTATTCTGGATACCGCGCTTTGGGACCGAAATGCCCGGGCCGCGCAACTGCCGCTTTATAAATTCCTGGGCGCAAGCGACACGCAAAGCGTGCCAGCGTATGCCAGCGGGGGTTACTACCTGGACGGCAAGACCCCCGCGATGCTGGGTGAAGAAATGGCCGGCTACGTGGCGAAGGGGTTCAAGGCGGTTAAGATGAAGGTCGGCCGCGAAGACTTGGCTGGTGAGGAAGCACGACTGGCGGCGGTGCGCGAGGCAGTAGGCCCCAATGTGCAGGTAATGATGGATGCCAACAATGCCTGGCGGGATCTGCCGTCGGCGCTGGCCTTTATGCGCATGGCCGAACCGTATGCCCCTTTCTGGATCGAGGAGCCATTTAGCCCCGATGATATCGACAACCATCGTCGCCTGGCAGAGCGTACGCCAGTGCCGGTTGCTACGGGTGAAATAGAGGCAGGCCGCTGGCGCTTCAAAGAGTTGCTGGATAAGGAAGCGGCCATGATTCTGCAGACCGATGCGGCGGTTTGTGGGGGCATTACCGAGTTCCGGCGCATCGCCGCCACAGCGGCCAGTTACGGTGTCGACATTTACCCGCACTGGTTCCACGACCTGCATATCCATCTGGTGGCGTCGGCACCCAACGTGACCATGGTCGAGTTCTTCGCTGACGATCAGGTGCTTAACTTCAGGCGCCTGGTGGATACTCAGTTGCAGTTTGCCGACGGTCAACTGCTGCTGCCCACCGCTCCGGGACTTGGCTTCGGCTTTGATCAGGACGCGCTTGAGCGTTATGCCATCGAACCCTGGCACTAACCGTCTTACAACAAGGAGAATGTCATGTCTCAAGTGAGTGGAGACGTCTGGTCACCGGTCATTACCCCCTTCGGCGCCGACCTGGCGCCGGACGAGCAGCGTTTTGTGGCGCATTGCCAATGGCTGGCCTCGAATGGCGTCGGCTTGGCGGTGTTCGGCACCAATTCCGAGGCCAATTCAATGACGGTGGCTGAAAAGCAGGCGTTGTTGCAGGCGCTGGTGGATGGCGGTATCGATCCTGCCCGAGTGATGCCCGGCACCGGCAATTGCGCGATTGGTGACTGCGTCTCATTGACCCGCGCGGCGGTGGAGGCGGGCTGTGCCGGTGTGCTGATGCTGCCGCCTTTCTATTACAAGGGGGTCAGCGATGAGGGCTTGTTCCGCTACTACAGTGAAGTGATCAACCGCGTTGCCGATTCACGCCTGCGGATCTACCTCTACCATATTCCGCCGGTCACTCAGGTGCCGCTTTCGCTCGAACTGATCGAACGGTTACGCGATGCTTTCCCTGGCATCATCGCCGGCATCAAGGACAGCGGCGGTGATTGGGCTCACACCCAAGCGCTGACCGAGCGCTTTGCCGGGCAGGATTTCGCCGTGTACGCGGGTAGCGAACGGTTTCTGCTGGATACCTTGCGGGCCGGTGGCGCTGGCTGCATCAGTGCCACGGCCAACGTCAACCCGGCGGCCATCGTTGAGTTGGCACGGCATTGGCAGGAGGGTGATGCCGACGAGCGTCAGCAGCGCCTTAACGTGGTACGCGACCTGTTTGAAACTTATCCGCTGATCCCTGCCATGAAAGCGGCGAAGGCGTATTTTTCGGGAATCAACGATTGGCGGCGCTTGCGCCCACCCTTGGTGGAGCTGGACGACCAGCGTACCGCTGAACTTATGTCTGCGCTCAAAGCGACGGGTTTCCAAATGCAAGGAGTGGGCGAGGCGCGCCATGGCTGAGCAAATAAAACCGTGGCGGATTGTCGCCGTACGCCGACTCAGCGAAGCCCAGCTTGAGGCGTTTTCCGGCATGGCGGAGGTTGACTACTTCGAGGATGTGGACGCCTCCAATCACGCCGACTTTATGGCAGCACTTTCCAAGGCCCATGGCCTGATCGGCGGTAAGCTGGAGCTCAGCGAGGCGATGTTGGCCAAAGCGCCAGCGCTACGGGTGGTCGCCACTATTTCGGTAGGCTATGACCATTTGCCCCTTGAAGCTCTGAGCCGGCGCGGCATTTTGCTCTGCAATACACCGGATGTGCTGACCGAGACCACCGCCGATACGGCGTTTGCGCTGATCATGGCGACTCAGCGGCGCCTGGTCGAGCTTTCCAATCTTGTCCGTGACGGTGGCTGGCAGGCTCATATCGGCCCCGAGTATTTCGGCGTGGATGTGCACGGTAAAACCCTGGGCATCGTAGGCGCAGGGCGGATTGGCGCGGCGATTGCCCGGCGCGGGGCACTGGGCTTCGGCATGCCGATCCTGTACACGGCGGCATCGCCCAAACCGGCGCTCGAGCAGGAGCTCGGCGCACAGCGGCGTGATCTTGAGGCATTGTTAGCCCAAGCAGATATCGTCTGTTTGAGCGTGCCCTACAACGCCGACACCCATCACCTGATTGACGCCGATGCCCTGTCCCTCATGAAGCCGACGGCGGCACTGGTCAATGTGGCAAGGGGAAAAGTGGTGGATGAACCGGCGTTGATCGAGGCACTACGCCGCGGTCGTATTCGTGCCGCAGGGCTCGATGTGTTCGCCGAAGAACCATTGCCTGCCGACTCACCGTTGTCCGCCATGGACAATGTGGTGGTTGCCCCGCATATTGGCTCGGCGACCCATGAAACGCGTGACGCCATGGCGCAACTGGCCGTCGATAACCTGGTGGGTGCGCTGGTTGGCAGTGGACCGCTTACCCCCGTTAATGAGGATGTCTGGCGACGGACCTTCTCTGAAGCCCAGGAGACATAATGCCCCGACGATTGGACCATATTCTGAGCCTGGATGACTTCGAGCGGGCCGCCAAGCGGCATTTACCGCGACCGCTGTTTGGCTATGTCGCGAGCGTCGCCGAAGACGGCATGACCGCACGCGCCAGTCGTGATGCTTTCGATCACTACGTGTTTCTACCGCGAGCGCTGGTCAATGTGGCCGATGTATCGACGGAAACCGAGCTCTTTGGTTGCCGCTATGCCTATCCGTTTGGCATTGCCCCAATGGGGATAAGTGCCCTGACGGCCTATCGGGGCGACCGGGTGCTGGCGCGGGCGGCGTCAAACGCTGGCATTCCCATGATCGTAAGCGGTACCTCGTTGATTCCTATGGAAAAATTGGCAGGTCCGAATGGCTCGGATTGGTTCCAGGCCTATCTGCCTGGAACGCCAGAGGAGATTGATGCCCTACTGGCGCGTGTCGAGAAGGCCGGATTTAGCAATCTGGTGATCACCGTGGACTACGCCGTGCCGCCCAATCCTGAAAATCACCGGCGAGCGGGTTTCTCTTCGCCGCTGCGCCCCAGCCTCCGGCTCGCCTTGGATGGCCTGGTACGGCCACGTTGGCTATTCGGGACCTTTTTAAAGACATTGTGGTACCACGGCGTTCCGCACTTCGAGAATAACGCGGCAACGCGAGGCGTGCCGGTGCTGGCAAAAAACGTTAACCGGGATTTCTCGGGCCGTCGGCACCTGGATTGGTCAACGCTTGATCGGGTTCGGGCGTGCTGGAAGGGTAACCTGATAGTGAAAGGTATTCTCCACCCAGACGATGCACGACGGGCCGTCAGTGCCGGTGCCGATGGGGTGATTGTTTCCAACCATGGTGGCCGTCAGCTCGATGCCACCGTGGCACCGCTGACCATGCTGCCCGAGGTGGTGGAGGCAGTTGGTGAAGCGGTGCCGGTGATGATTGATGGCAGCTTCCGGCGTGGCAGCCAGGTGCTCAAGGCGTTGTCGTTGGGCGCCAGCTTCGTGTTTCTGGGCCGTCCCTTTAATTATGCGGCCAGCATCGCGGGCGATGCCGGTGTGGAGAAAGCTGTCATGCTCTTGGGTGACGAAATAGAACGCGATATGGCGCTGCTCGGCGTAACAAGCGTCAAGGCGTTATCCGTAGATTTACTAAAGAGAAACGGGTTCTATTAGTTCTATTGCAACTAATGCGGACCCCTTTTGCAGAACCGTCTGAACGCTGAATAAAACCAGCGAGCAAGCGAAAGTGGCGAGAGCTTTAGCGTCAATACCACTTTTGGGTAAATTTTTTCGAATATAAAAGGCGAGAAAAGTACCTTTTTTGGGAATGGTCAGTACATTAGCATGCTAATCACCTAGTGGAGAGCATTTCTCCGTACCAACCCAAGGAGTCGTATCATGAAACTCAAGACAACGCTTTCAGCTCTTGTCATTGTCGCCCTTCCCATGGTCGCCCAGGCCGACCCAGCCACTGAGCGTGCCATTCAGCTGAGCGAGCCTCTAAAGACTGGCCAGGTAACGCAACAGGACGCTGATACGTCGGTATCGGTTATGGATTTATCCCAGGATATCGTGAGCGAAGGCGACAGCGCTGCCATGAAAAAAGCACGCGCTAGCCTTAGAGCGGGAAATCAGCACGAGACTGATATCCAGTTGAGCGCTGATCAACTGGAACTGGCACGCCAAGCGACCACCTAAACGCGATCGAATACCGACGTGCTATTTGGCTTATTAGCCTCCGGGGCCCTGACACATTGTCGGGGCCTTTTTAATTTACGAGCACACATATCGAATCGCTAGTCGTTGACTACCATCCGCCTGAGCAACAGCGGAAGTAGCAACATCAGTAACGTAATGCGCAGCAGGTGGTGAGTGGTAACGAAGGCGGGGTCGATCCCCAAGCTCAGTGCGACCAGGCTTAACTCCGGGGCACCGCCGGGCATGTAGGCGAGCAGCGCTGCCGCGGCGGAATACCCGGTGAGCAGGTGGCCTGCCCAGGCCGCGATAATGGCGAGAAACAACAGTACCAGGGCCTGAATGACGGCCATCAGCAGCGCCATGCCCACCGCACCAAGCTTGGCGCCAGCAAAGCGCACGCCCACGGAGATACCGATGATCACCTGGGCGAACGCAATGATTGCCGGGGGCACCGCGGCGTGGGTGAGGCCTGAGAAGTGCAGCACCCCTGAAACCAGCGCCGGGCCAAACAGCAGCGGGCTGGGCAGCCTAAGTATCTTGCCCAGCCATATACCGCTGATACCGGCCGCCAACAGCCAGCCAACATCGATTGGTGATGGCATCCATAACCACTGCGACAATGCAGGCGTGGCGCTGCCGATATCGACATGGCCGATAAACTGCAGTGCAGGCGGAATGGCCACCAGCAGCACCAGGATACGCACGGCGTGGGTAATGCCGATAATGCGTAGATCGGCCCCGGAAGAGAGCGCCATCCCCGTCACCGTGGAGACCCCGCCGGGCACGCCGGAGTAGAGCGCGGTCTCCCAGGAGTGCCCCGCCACGCGGCAGGAGAACCAAACCGAGAAGGTCATCATCACCGCCGTGGCGATCAGCATGACGGCAAGACTGATACCCCAGAGGCTGGCATCCCCGGTCATCTCCGGTGTGAACGCTGAACCGAGCATGACCCCAATGACCACCAGTACGCCTTTGCGCCCCTTGCGCGGTGACTCAAGCGGGACGCCCAATAGAGAGGCCACTGTGGTGGCGATCATGGCACCCAGCAGCCAGGGGAGCGGTACTTGTAGCCAGTAGGCCAGCCCACCGCCGACAAGCCCGAGTGCCAGCGTCGGTAGAAAACGACCCAGCGAGCCTATCCTTGCTGCCAGCATGGTTTTCAATCTCCTTTACCGTTAAAACCCCGGCAGTTGAGAACATCTGCCGGGGCGGTCGTGTTGCGTGTCGATCGGCGTTTGGCTGTCGTCAATCAGCGTCTGGCCGCAAGCATCTTCGGCACTGCCCAGGGCAGCACCAGCAGCAAGGCAGCGGCGATCCACAACCCCAGTGAAATACCGGACTGCCATAGGATGCCGACATCGCCCCCACTAATAGACAGCGCGCGGCGCAGGTTCTGCTCCATCAAGCCACCCAGCACGTAGCCAAGAATCACGGGGGCCAGGGAGAACCCCAGCTTGCGCAGCAGGTAGCCAAACACGCCGATGATCAGCATCAGGTAGATGGCAAACAGGTCGGAGTGCAACTGGTAGACGCCGACGAACGCCAGGATAGCAATGGCGGGTACCAATACCCAGCGCGGGATGGTCAGCACGCGGGCAAAGACGCCAGCCAGCGGCAGGTTCAGCATCAGCAGCACAACGTTACCGATGTAAAGCGAGGCGATCAGGCCACCGGCCACTTCCGGGCGCTCGGTGAACATCATCGGTCCTGGGGTGATGTTGTAAAGCATCAGCGCGCCCAGCAATACGGCCGTGGTGCCCGAGCCGGGAATGCCAAGCGTCAGCATGGGCACGAAGGAGCCCACCGCGGCCGCGTTGTTGGCTGACTCTGGCGCTGCCAGGCCGCGCATGTCGCCCTTGCCAAAGGTATTGTCCTTGTCGGAAAGGCGCTTCTCGGTGGTGTAGGAAACGGCGCCCGCCACCGACGCACCGGTCCCGGGGAGAACGCCGATGATAAAGCCGAGCAATCCCGACCGGCCGATAGCACCTTTACACGCGATAACTTCCTTGAGGGTGACAAAGACACGACCCAGCGGCGGGAGCTTGCCGTCGTCCTCCGAGCGGTGAGCATGCTCAAGCATCAGCAGAATTTCGCTGATGGCAAACAGCCCGATGATCATCACCACAAAGTCGATGCCGTCGTAGAGCTCGGGCAAACCGAAGGTATAGCGCAACACGCCGCTGCCGGAGTCGATACCCACGGTGGCAATCAGCACGCCGAGCACCGCGCCAATGGCGGTCTTGATAGGATCCTTGCCCATCATCACCGACATGGAGGAGAAAGCGAAGATCATGAGCGCAAAAAATTCGGCCGGGCCGAACATCACCGCGACTTCCGCCAGCAGCGGTGCAAACAGTGTCAGGCCGATAATGGCAATGGTGGCGCCAATGAAGGAGCTAACGGCCGAAAGGCCTAGCGCGGGGCCGGCAAGCCCTTTCTGTGCCAGCGGGTAGCCGTCCAGGGTGGTCATGACCGCACCGGCATCACCGGGCACATTGAGCAAGATGCTCGACATGCGTCCGCCGTATTCGGCCCCGGTGTAGACGGCGGCCAGCAGGATCAGCGATGACTCCGCCGGCAAGCCGAGGGTGTAGGCCAACGGCATCAGAATGGCGATGCCGTTGATCGGGCCAATACCCGGCAAGGCCCCGAACAGGGTGCCCAGCAGGGCGCCAAGGAAGGCCAGGCCCAGGTTGAGAGGGGTTAGCGCAACCCCGAAGCCGTCGATCAGGAAATCGAACATCTCAGCGATCCTTTAGATGAAGCTGGCGAACAAGTAGCCAGAAGGCAGACTGATGCCGAGGGCGGCGGTGAACAGAAAATAGCCGACAATCGACATGACAATGCCGGTGATCAGTGCCTTACCCCAGGTGGCATCAAACAGCCGCGCCAGGGCGGTGACGACCAGCATCGATGAGACGATGAACCCCAGCTGTCTGAACAAGACGGCATAGACCAGTAGTAAAACCAGCACCAGTAACAACCGGAGTGCCAGTGCCTTGTGCGGCCAGCTGCCGTTGTCGCCGGGCCTCAAGATCATGACCAGCGATAGCAGGGTCAGCAGAATCGACAGCCCCAAGGGGAATGCCTTGGGACCGACGGGCTCATAGCTGAAAGGCATTTCCAACTGAATGGCCTGGACGGCGATAAACGCCGCCAGACCGATCAGGGCAATACCCAGTACTCGGTCGGCGGCGATTCTCATTGCGTCAGACCCACTTCTTCAGCCAATCCTTTGAATTCGGCAACCTGCTCCTTGACGTAGCTGTCAAAGTCGTCCCCGAAGCGTGACATCGGGAACAGGCCGCGCGCTTCACGCAGTTCGGCAAAGACAGGGTCGTCTGCCAGTTCCTGCATGCGCTCGATCCAGGCCTGGTAGGCTTCATCGCTGACATCCGGACCCATGTAATAGCCGCGCCAGATCGGCCATTCCACATCGTAGCCCTGCTCGGCTGCGGTGGGGATCTCGGCGTAGGGGCCTCCCATCCGTTCTTCGGAAAGCGATGCCAGTACGCGGATCTTGCCGCTCTCAAGCTGAGACTTGAGTTCCGAGAGGTCGCCGGTGAACACCTGAATGTGGTCGCCCAGCAATGCCGCCAGGGCCTCGCCGCCGCCCTCGAAGGCCACGTAACGAAGGTCTTTTGGCGACATATCCCCGGACTTGGCGATCAACGCCGCCTTCATCCAGTCCTGGCTGCCGACCGTTCCGCCAGCGCCGAAGGCAATCTCGTTGGGATTTTCTTTCAGGTCGGCCATCAGCTCCTCGAGGTTTTCCCAAGGTGCATCGGCACTGACGACGATAGCGCCATAGTCGACGCCGAGCGCGCCAAGCCAGCGGACTTCATCAGCGTCGTACTGGCCAAACTTGCCAAGCGCCAGGTTGACGGCGGCACCGGTGCTGGCGGCAACGATCAGGCCAGGGTCATCGGTGCGTACACCGTTGACATGGTTATAAGCCACCGCGCCAATGCCCCCGGGCATGTAGCTGACCATCATCGGCTTGTTGATCAGGCCGGTATCCTGCAGGCCATTGGCAGCGAGGCGACACGTCAGGTCGTAGCCACCGCCGGGCTTGGCTGGCGCGATGCACTCGGTGGATTCCGGGATCGTCTGGGCGTGAGCCTGGCCAATCAACAAGGCACTGCCGATGATGGCAAGGCCTGAGGCGTGGCGAAGGATTGGGTTGATCTTCATGACGAACTCCTGTTCTCTTGTTGTAGTCGGGCGCGGTGAATGTCCGAGCCCGGTCATACCAGATGACAGTCGCCATGTTAGGCAGGCAACCTTTCACCAACCTGTCATCTTCCCAATACTGTTCTGAGACTTTAGTCACATGCGCCTAATCATCGTGGAAGACGATCCGATGATCGCCCGCTCGCTGGACAATGCGCTTGCTCGTCTGAGTAATACCGTTGATGTCTTCACGCTCGCAAGCAAAGCGCGTACGGCACTGCGAAATGACACCTTCGATCTTGTTTTGCTCGATCTGGGGTTACCCGATGGCGATGGCCTTGAATTGCTGAAGGAGTTACGCGAGCGCGGCGACAGGACACCGGTGCTGATTCTCACGGCCCGGGACGGCGTCGATGATCGCGTCCACGGTCTTGACCTGGGCGCGGATGACTATCTTGCCAAGCCGTTCTCGGTGGCAGAGCTTGAAGCCCGGGTGCGGGCCTTGCTAAGGCGCAGCCAGCAGCGCAGCGATAATCGACTGAAATACGGTCCTTTATGCCTGGATCCGACGGCGGGCGTCGCGACACTCGACGGCACAGTGCTCGAACTCCCACGCCGAGAGCTGCGCCTGCTTGAGGGGCTGCTTTTACACGCGGGGAATATCGCCCCGCGCGAGATGCTGGAAGGGCGGGTGTTCAGCTATGGGGACGTTGGCTCCAACGCACTGGAGGTTTACGTGAGCCGCCTGCGCAAGCGACTTCAAGGCAGCTGTCTGCGCATCCGAACCTTTCGGGGCCTGGGCTATCGCCTCGAGGAAGTGCCAAGGTGATTCACGTTCAAGGCACGCTAAAAGCGCGTCTGGCGATCTGGCTGTTCGTCATGGTCTCGGGGCTCGGTACGCTACTGCTGATGGAGGCTTATTATTCCACCCAGCGCGCGGCGGAGCGCGCTTACGACAGTCAGCTTGAAGCGGCTGCACTGACCACCGCCGAGTCGGTGCAGTGGGAAGGCAGCGAGCCTGTCGTCAGGATTCCGCCCGCCGCCCTGCAGATTCTGGCGACCTCTCATCAGGAGCGGGTCTTCTACGCCGTGCTCGACCCTGACGGACGACGAATCTCGGCCAACCTCGATATCCCCATTCCCAAGGCAGGACGTGACAAGGCGGCCATCGAACCCACCTGGCTTGATCTGACCCAGGCGGGGACTCGCTGGCGCTTGCATGGTAGGGAGTACGACTCGGCGGGATGGGACATTCAGGATCCGGTGCAGATCTGGGTGGGGCATACGGTCAGTGGGCGCGAGGCACTGGCCAAAGAGCTGTTCGACCGAGCGGTCATTCGATTTATCGCCATGGTGATGCTGGCAGGTATCCTGATGCTATTGGCGATGCGAGTGGCATTGAAACCGATGCGCCAGCTGCGCCATCAATTGCGGCAACGCACGGCGGATGACACGCGGCCCCTCAATGGCAAGGTGCCGGAAGAATTGCGTGAAACGGTCGAGGCGCTTGATACCCTGTTTACCCGCCAGCGCGAGAGCCGTGACAACCTGCTGCGCTTCACGGCAGACGCCAGCCATCAGCTCAAGACTCCGCTAGCGGGCTTGCAGAGTACCAGCGAGTTGGCTCTGCATAGCCACGACCCAGATGAGTGGTATCGAGCCTTGTCGGACGTCCACGACGGTGCGAAGCGGACCAGTCGTCTTGCCAGCCAGTTGTTGAGCCTTGCGCGCCTGCGCCATATCGAAGAGGCTGACGAGCTCAAACCGATCGACCTTAAAACGACGCTCCATGACACCGTGCTTGAGTGGGCCCAGCGCGAGGCGGCGATGCACCACGACCTGGGGCTGGCCGAGTTGCCTTCCGAACCCGTCATGATACGGGTGCAAGCGTGGGCGCTCCGTGAGCTGCTGGGCAACCTGATCGACAACGCGCTGCGCTATACCCCCGCCGGTAGTGAGATTACCCTGGGACTAGAGGCCATCGACCATCACATCATGCTCTATATCGAGGATAATGGCCCTGGGGTGGAGCCCGAGGTTCGCAATCGGATGTTTCAGCCCTTTGAGCGCGGCGGGCGTCAGGATACGCAGGGGTCAGGCCTGGGTCTGGCGATTGTGGATTCCATTGCGCAACGCCATGCGGCCGAACTTCATGTCAAAGAACGACAGCCTCACGGGCTTCGGATTGAGTTGCACTTTCTGGCGATAAGAGAGGAAACCTGATGCACCGCCTATGGCTGACGACGGCCCTGCTGGTTGTCTGTTTTTCATCTTCCCAGCGTTTGCAAGCGATGCCGTTGGTGGTAGAAGCCGCGTTGGACCGGCAGGTCGTCGCGCCTCTTTTGGCGGCTTTCGAGCAGGCCCACCCGGCTATCGAGCTCATCTACCGTGATCGTTCCACATTGGAAGTCAATGACTTGATAGCGACAGCGGACCCCCCGCCCGACGTGGTGATCAGCTCCGCCATGCCCTGGCAGATGAACCGGGTGAATCAGGGTTATGCCCAACAGCTGGATTCTGCACAGGCCAGCGAATGGCCTGACTGGGCCAAATGGCGAAATGAGCTTTTCGGCTTCACCTTCGAGCCGATCGTCATGGCTTACCGGCTTGATCTGGCGCGCCACATCCTGCCGCCGCAAACCCATGCGGACCTTCACACGCTGCTAAGCGAACAGCGTGAGACGTTACAGGGTAAGGTAACCACTTACTCCCCGTCAGAAAGCGGGATCGGCTACACCCTGTTCCAGCAGGATGCTCGCTATACCGACAGGTTCTGGGATCTGGTGACAGTCCTCGGGGACGCCGACGCCCAGCTCGAAGCCAATACCCGCTCGATGTTGAAAGGGCTGACGGAGGGGCGCTACTGGCTGGGTTACAACCTTTTGGGTTCCTACGCCATGGTGTGGGCTCAGGAAAATCCCGAGGTGATTGTGCAGGTACCTCAGGACTACGCCCTGGTAATGATGCGAACGGGGTTCATCCACCGTGATGCGCCAAACCCGCGCGCGGCGCAAGCCTTTATGAACTTTCTGCTTAGCCGCGATGGTCAGCGTGTATTGGCGGCCCAGACCCCGCTTTTCAGCGTTCGGCCCGACGTGGTCGGGCCCTATACCGCTCAACGCTTGCGCGACCAGGTCGGCGACCGCCTCTATCCCATCACGCTTAACGCCTCGGTGCTTGCCTTTGTCGATGCGCTACGCCGCGATGCCTTTATGGCACGGTGGCAGCGTGAGTTCAGTCGCTATCAGCGCGGCGGTGATTAACGCTAATTTAGTAGCAGTGCTTTATCGATATGTATAAACGCACTGGCCTCGTTTATCAGTGAGACGGCTGTAAACTGAGGGACGCCGTAAACCTCCACTGTTTTACCATGTTGTGTGCGGATTTTATTGGCGAGTAGATCAAAGTCTCCGTCGCCTGTTACCAGCACGATAGTATCGGCCTGTTCGGCGTACTCTATTGCATCGAGGGCAATGCCAACATCCCAATCGCCTTTGGCGGAGCCGTCCGAGCGTTGAATGAAGGGCTTTAGCTTCACTTCAAAACCAATGGCTCTTAGTATCGTTTGAAACTCGCGTTGTTTTTTGTCGCCTTTGTCGATGGCATAACAAACGGCTTTCACAACGTCTCTTCCTGTCGTTGCTCGAGCCCAGAACTTATTGTAATCAAAGTTCTTTCCGTATGCTGATCGCACCGTGTAATAGATGTTTTGGATATCCACGAATATGGCGACTTTTTCCATAAATATAATTAGTTTTCCGTAAGTTGTATTCAGTTCAAGCCGAACAGTTGGCTGATCAGCGGAATCAGCACGGAGCTGAATATCCCCGTCATGCCCATCGCCAGGCCAGCAAAGGCACCTGCCAGGGTGCTGCGCTGCATGGCATAGGCCGTTCCGAACCCGTGTGCGGCCAGGCCCAGGGCGAAGCCGCTTGACGTATGTGAACGCACCTTGAGGACGCGAAATACCAGTGGGGCGAGCAGGCAACCCATCACGCCGGTGGTCAACGATAAACCGGCGGATAGTGACGGGAATCCGCCTATCTGTTCCGAGATACCAATGGCGATGGGAGAGGTGACCGATTTAGGGGCCATGGATAGCAACAGCGAATCGCTGGCGCCAAAAAGCTGGCCAATCAAGACGGTGGTCACGACGGCCGTCAGGCTGCCGCTTAGGCAAACGACCAGCAACGGCAGCAGCATTCGGCGAATACGGGCACGGTGGTCATAAAGGGGCACGGCCAGCGCCACTGTGGCGGGGCCCAGCAGGAAGTGAATGAACTGCGCCCCTTCAAAGTAGGTGTCGTAGTCGGTGCTGCTAAGGGTCAACAGCAGGATGATCATCAACATGGCGACCAGCACCGGATGCAGCAGCGCAGTGCCACCCGCCTTGCGATTAAGCACGCTGGCCAACAAGTAGGCCCCCAGCGTAATCACAATCCAGAACAGAGGCCGGGCGTTGAAGTAAACCCAAAAAGTGGTGAGCTCCATCGTTTATTCCTTATGCTTGTATTGACGGGTTTCCCACGCCTGCAGCAGCCAGCCGGTCAGCGACAAGGTAATAAGGGTGCTCAGTAGCAGCGAGGCCAGAATCGTGAGCCATTGCTGGGCGAGTGTCTCTGCAAATAGCATCAGGCCGACGCCTGCCGGGACAAACAGCAGCGATAAATGCCGCACCAATCCCTCGGCAGGCAAACGCAGGCCATCCGGCACGCGGCCATGGAACATCAGCCCGATCAACAGGAGGAGCATGCCCGCTACCGGGCCCGGAATTGGCCAGCCGAACCATACCATCAGCCACTCGCCCATGAGTTGGCAAATCAGCAGAATCAAAAACCCCTGAACCATGTTGATGACCTCGCCAGTTGTTTTGGAAAGGGTTAAGCGTTGTGCATCCATGGGGCGAGTTCACCACACCATGGATATTGTCGATACATACTATGGGATGACAGGCACAAAACTTAGGGCGCGCCTATCAGCGTCAGGAATTTGAGTATTCCAGAGACGGATAGACGCGCCCATCGTTAAAAACATGGCGTTACAGGAGCGTTAGACGTAGAAGTCCAGATCCTCCTGCGCTTTCAGTAGGTCCCGCATCTTGATGGGATCGTCGCCAAAGAAGAATACCAGGCCCCAGTGAGTGCCGAAGGCCGAGCGGTCTGGCACGGTCTCTTCCGTCGGCGCGACCAGTTCGTGGGACTCGAAATAGGGATGCTCGATCGTTTCTTTTGGCATCTCCAACTTGCTGACCACACGGCGCCTTGGGTACACACCGAAGCAGCCTGCGTAGCCTTTCGCATCGACCACCTCACGTGGGAAGAAGGCAGCCACTTCCTCTTTAGTGCTTTTGGGGTCGAACACCAACATTGACGCCTGGTACGCATTAAACCCGTAGGCTTTTTCGATCAGCTCGAACGCCTTGAAGCCGGGCGGGCGATAGGCAACCTCGCCAAAGTACATCTCGCCGTCTGCGGTGACGAAGTACTCGGGATGGATCAGGCCGAACTGGATGTCGAACGTTTTAATCAGCAGTTCGATCTGCTTGGTAATCGCGTTGCGCCAGCTTTCGAGCTCTTGCGTGGCGGGCACGAAGACCGAATAGCCCAACGTCACGTATTCAGAGATGTTGAGGAACTGGATCTTGCCATCGTGTATCCAGGCTTCCACCGCAAATTCCCAGCCATCCAGGTGGCTTTCCATCAGCAGCGGATATTCTTCATCTGGAATGTGTTCAATTTCTTCCATCGTGCGGATCATGCGGTGGCCGAGGCAGCCAGCTTTATCGAATGCCTTGACGTGAATCGGGTCGTCAGGGTCACCATCAAGCTTGAGCAGTGTCTGGTTGACGCGCTTCATGAAGCGAATAACGTCTTCTTTCTCGTGAGCTTCCTCGAAAATACCCACGCGAATACCGCCAAGCTGCGCACGGCGCTTCATAAGGGCCTTGTCGCGGAACAGGATGGACTGCCCGTACATGCGTGGGCTGTCGAGAAGGACAGAATTTATCGCACCGGACCACTCAACGGTTTCTTCAAACAGTGGGATGGCAACGTCGACGCCCTCGGCTTTCAGCCTTTCGGCGATTTCCATGGACCGGTCATTCAGGCGGATAAAGTCCCAGGCGATGAAGGGGATATTGTTGGCGGTACAGAAATCTTCGGCCCATTCCGGGGCAACCACGACATAACGGCGGTCAAATTTTTGCGCCGCCTTGATCGCGTTGACACTCCAGCCGAGCAGGGCAATGTAACCCTTGTTGGGGTCCTTGGGGGTCTCGGTACCTTTAACCGAATCCATTTCCGGGTCGCGCCAAGCGGCTACCGATTCGGGTAACTGCTTTTCTGATGTTATCGACATTCGATGTTCTCCTTTGCGGGTTAACCGAGACAGACTGCGACAACATTGGGGTGAACAAGGTGAAGCAAGACGCAGCCAGTGTTGTTTAGAGATGATCGACCATGTCAGCAGTAAGACTTTTCAACATATCTACTCTCACTTTAACCTAGACGATTCCCATCTGGATGGCAATTTGATTGTAGTATTTCTGGAAAAAGCTTGTATAAGTTTTCCTGCATACTGTTAGCGTTTCACGGCGGTCATCGCGGCCGCTTTCCGGAAGGCAGGAATGGGCTTGACCCGGCACTTCAGGGCGTCAAGGTGCATACAAGTAGAGCCCTGTAAAGAAATTAAAAAACAAGGCGTTACATTTATTCGAGGGTAGCCAAGGCCAACGTCAAAAGAGCCACGATACCGAAGCCAGGCGATAACGAAACATTGGTTGGCTGGTGCCGTCGGGCGGCCGTCAAGCCGCCCGAGGGTATTAGAGTTTGACGGTGGGATCGCCAAAGCCTTGAGGCACATACAGGTTGTGCTCACCAAGGTTGCGGGTATCGGTTTCACCGCAAAGTGCCATGGTGGTGTCCAACTCCTTGTGGATGATCTCCAGCGCCCGAGTGACGCCGGCCTCGCCCGCAGCGCCCAGTCCATAGGTGTAGGCTCTACCGATGTAGGTGCCCTTGGCACCCAGCGCAAGCGCCTTGAGGACATCCTGGCCCGAGCGAATCCCCGAGTCGAGATGCACTTCCACTTTGTCGCCAACGGCATCCATGATGGCGGGCAGCATGCGGATAGAACTCATGGCCCCATCCAGCTGGCGACCGCCATGGTTGGAGACGACGATGGCATCCGCGCCGATCTCGGCGGCACGACGCGCATCTTCCGGCGCCATGATGCCCTTAACGATCAGCTTGCCGCCCCACCACTCCTTGAATTGAGCAATTCGATTCCAGTCCAGCGAGACATCAAACGCTTCCGCCGTCCAGGTTGATAATGACGAAGGGTCCGTCACCCCTTTGGCATGGCCGACGATATTGCCAAATGAGCGCCGCTTGGTTTGCAGCATTTCAAGCCCCCAGGGAATCTTGGTGGCCATGTTGGCGATTGAGCGAGGGGTCAATTTGGGGGGCGCTGACAGCCCATTCTTGATGTCTTTATGGCGTTGGCCAAGCACCTGAAGATCCACCGTCACCACAATCGCGGAACACTTCGCTGCTCTGGCGCGTTCGATCAGACGGCGCATGAAATCGTCATCTTTGAGCGTGTATACCTGGAACCAAAACGGCTTGGTGGTGTGCTCGGCAACGTCTTCAATCGAACAGATCGACATGGTCGACAGCGTATACGGCACGCCGAATTTCTCGGCTGCCCGAGCCGCCTTGATCTCACCGTCAGCGGACTGCATGCCGGTCAGCCCGACAGGCGCCAGGGCCACCGGCATGGCCACGTCTTCACCGATCATCTGGTTGCGCGTGGTGCGCCCCGACATGTCAACGGCCACCCGCTGCTTGAGGTGGATATGCTGGAAGTCGCTGGTGTTTTCGCGAAAGGTCTGCTCTGTCCAACTGCCCGACTCGGCATAGTCATAGAACATCTTGGGCGTGCGGCGGACATAACGACGACGGAGATCTTCGATATTGGTATAGACCGGCATGGGTAATCCTATGAAGTGTGAGAAAGGCAGCAGACGTCCTCGGCAGCAGACCCCCTGACCGCCACCAATGACTTTTTTAACAGAATACTGCCGTCAATACATAACCCGGACGAAAATTAAACCGCAGAGTGGTGAGGCAACATCGCACTCCAGTTTTTTGTTAATGCTGTTGACGTGTGGGTTATGAAAGCGCAAGGTGGTTCTAGTTGGATAGCAAGTTGAACGTAGTCAGTAGCATCGAAGCATCTTTAGTGTTTGAGCCTGGTGAAAGTTTCTTGTTCTACCCATCGCAACTCGGGTATTTCCCCGGCATACATTTCGCTAAATCGAGGATTTCGATCATGGCAACTGGCACAGTTAAGTGGTTTAACGACGCAAAAGGCTACGGCTTCATTTCTACTGCAGAAGGCGGTGACGACCTGTTTGCGCACTTCTCTGAAATTCAGGCTGAAGGCTTCAAATCCCTGCAAGATGGTCAAGAGGTTTCTTTTGACGTCACTCAGGGGCAAAAAGGCCTTCAGGCTTCCAACATTAAAGTACTGTCGTGATCGGCATGCTGTAACGTTGGTTACCGATTCGTCGGTAAGCTGAAAACCCCGCCAAGTGTGGGGTTTTTGCGTATCTAGCCGTGCATTTTTTGATGAAAAGTGCGCGCCCTGCCGCGAAAGCATGTATCAAAGCGTCACTTTACCCCTAAGATTTTTGGTTTTGCCTTTACGCGTTTTGGCATCCACCCGTTTGCGCTTGGCGGAACGGCTGGGTCTTGTCGGCTTGCGCGCTTTCTGCTGTTTGACCGCTTCGCGAATCAATTCGCGCAGCCGTGCCAGGGCATCCTCGCGGTTGTGCTCCTGGGTCCGGTAGCGCTGGGCCTTGATGATGATTACGCCCTCTTGGGTGATGCGCTGATCGGTCAGCGCCAGCAGTCGCTCTTTGTAGAAGGGCGGTAGGGTTGAGCGATGAATATCGAAACGCAGGTGAATGGCCGAGGCCACCTTGTTGACGTTCTGGCCGCCAGCCCCCTGCGCGCGGATAGGATTCAGCTCGATTTCCCATTCAGCCAGCTCCACATTGTTGGAAATACGTAGCATAGGGCTCCTTCATATTGGGTTGATCTTCACGTTCCATAAATGGCTGGACTGGCGAAGCGTGTCGCAATCAGTTTAGGGTCTTGTGACGTTTCATAGCGGTCATGAATGAAACGTGAACCGGTCGTATATGTTTATAATAGGACGTCTTTTATGCCATGGAGAAGCCGATGAACGACGTTATCAAGCTGCTGACCTCGCACCGTTCGATCCGCAAGTTTGAGCCGCGCGAGATGCCCGACGGCTTATTGACTGAACTGATTCGCGCGGGGCAGGCTGCCGCGACGTCCAGCCATATTCAAGCCTACAGTGTGATGCGTGTCACCGATATGGCGAAACGTGAGCAGTTGGTCGAGCTAACCGGCGGCCAGGGCTACGTGGCAAGCTGCAGTGAGTTTTTGGTCTTCTGTGCCGACATGAAGCGCCCGCTTGAAGCCGCCGAGCGCACTGGGGAAGACGTCATCAGCGGCATGACCGAACAGTTGCTGGTCGCCACAGTGGATGTATCGCTTGTCGCGCAAAACGTGGCCATAGCGGCGGAGTCAGAAGGACTCGGCATCTGCTATATCGGCGGGATACGCAATAACCCCCAGGCGGTCAGTGACCTGCTGGACCTACCGCCGCATGTCTACCCGGTATTTGGCATGTGCATCGGCTACCCTGCCCATGACCCGGACGTCAAACCGCGTCTACCGGTCGAGGCGGTGCTCAAGGAAAATCATTACAGCGATGACACTGAGCAAGTCGCGGCTTTCGACCAAACCATGCAAACCTACTATCAGGCCCGTAAAGGCGGCAACAAGGACACGGATTGGTCGCACAACCTGACGCCGTTATTTACCCAAAAGCTGCGTCCGCACATGCGTGAATTCCTGATCGAGAAAGGGTTCAAGATGCAGTGAGGAAAACCCGCGTGCCGACCTACTTAGACAAGCATCGACGGTTTGAATAATTCAGTACGGTCGATGGTGTTGCCTGACAGCATGAATTCCCCCATGCCCCGGTAGTGCAGCGATTCTTCATCATCGGCCTTGGGTGCTACGTGGGCTTTAACGACCTCAAAGATAAACAGGTTGTAGCGTTCAACCATGGCGTCATCATGTAGTCGGCACTCAAAGGATGCGTAGCACTCCTCGATCAGCGGCGCCCCCACCTTCTCTGCTTTGACTGGGGTTAGGGCAAACGTCTTGAACTTGTCGACCTCGCCCCCGGAGCAGTTGCCGATACCCACCACCTTATCGACGAGCGACGCTGAGGGAATATTGATCACGCATTCGCCGCTGTGACGCACAAGGTCGTGGGAATGATTGCCTGCAGCAATAACGCACCCAATAAGCGATGGAGAGAACGCCATGACCATGTGCCACCCCATGGTCATGATGTTGGTTTGCGCTTGCCACTGCGATGAAACCAGCACAATCGGGCCGGGCTCGAGGAAGTGTCTGATATTCGATACGGGGAAGTCTTCCTTCGTCATCGGGTGTGTCATCAACAACCTCCGATTGGGTTTGATTGAACTAGGTCAAGCGCTCGGGCGGCGCATCACCAGTAGGTCCTCTGCAGGGCCGGGGGAGGCGATCACCAAAAACGAGGCCAATACAAACGACAGCCAAAGCTCTATCGACATGGTGTTAATCTTCCTGAGATTAAATCGATGGGATAGTCCCCGGTATAGTTTTCCCTGAATGGGAGTGACACCAGAGACTCCGTCCTGACATCGTTTTGAGTGCCATGCGGCCAGCCTGACGACGCTTTTCCAACGTTGAAAGGCCGATTATATCGACGCCTATTATGCGTTCGTTGGCATCTGATGTTGCGTTATAGTTCAAGCGCTAGCAGCCTCACAAGGAGAGTGACGCTCACGGAAGCGGGCATGACGCTCCCACGTCAAATGGTCGTGCACGGACGGTTATGCTGTTACGCGGCTTTATCAGGTATTTACTGAGCTTGCTAATGGCTTTAGACGTTCGTGGGGCGATCATGCACACTGGTTCCAGTTGTAGTGAAATAACTCGGTTGAATCAAAGGTTGAATAGTATCTAGCGGCCTTGGCATTAGATCCTAGACGTCTAAAAGGCTTTATGACTAAGGTCGCAAATGGTCAGTGCCTCATGTCCAAGCGGCGGCGCTGCATGAAGGTAAAAATTGTAGGAATACAATAAAGGAGAAGTCGAGTGAAGATAGGCGCACCGAAAGAAAGTGCCCGGGGGGAGGCGCGCGTCGCGCTCACCCCCGAGAGCGCCCAACATATCCAGAAGCTGGGTCATGAGTGCCTGATTGAAGCTGGCGCCGGTGAGGCGGCGGGCTTTAGTGACGCCGCGTATCGCGACGTGGGCGTGAGCGTTGTAGACGGCGCTGATGCGCTGTGGCGCGACGCCGAGGTGGTCATTAAAGTCCGCGAGCCTTCTGATGACGAAGTCAAGCAGCTGCACGAAGGCCAAACCCTGATTACCTTCTTCTGGCCAGCGCAAAACGAGGCGCTGCTGGAAGCCTGCAAGGCCCAGGGCGCCACCGTGGTGGCGATGGACATGGTGCCGCGTATCTCCCGGGCACAGAAGATGGACGCGCTATCGTCCATGGCCAATATCGCGGGTTACCGTGCGGTCATCGAGGCAGGCAACAACTTCGGCCGCTTCTTCACCGGCCAGGTCACCGCAGCGGGCAAGGTGCCGCCTGCCAAAGTGCTGGTGGTCGGCGCTGGCGTGGCGGGTCTGGCGGCAATCGGGACGGCCACAAGCCTGGGCGCCGTGGTGCGCGCCTTCGACGTTCGCCCCGAAGTGTCCGAGCAGATTGAATCCATGGGCGCCGAGTTCCTGTTCCTCGAATTTGACGAAAGCCAGGACGGTTCCGAAAGCGGTGGTTACGCGGCGCCTTCCAGCCCCGAGTTCCGCGAAAAACAGCTTGAGTGTTTCCGCGAGCAGGCGCCGGATGTGGATATCGTGATTACCACCGCGCTGATTCCCGGCAAGCCCGCGCCTAAGCTGTGGCTTGAGGACATGGTCGCCGCGATGAAGCCCGGTTCGGTGATTATCGACCTGGCGGCCGAGAAAGGCGGTAACTGCGACCTGACTAAGCCCGACGAGCGGGTAGTGACCGATAACGGCGTCGTGGTGGTTGGCTACACCGATTTTCCCTCGCGCATGGCGACTCAGTCGTCGCTGCTGTACGCCACCAATATCCGTCATATGCTGACCGATCTCACCCCCGAGAAAGACGGTGTGATCAATCACAACATGGACGACGACGTGATTCGTGGCGCCACAGTGACGCATCAAGGCGAGATCACCTTCCCGCCGCCGCCGCCCAAAGTGAAAGCGATTGGTGCGGCGCCGCAGAAGAAGAAAGAAAAGGAACCGACGCCGGAGGAGAAAAAGGCCGCCGAGCATGAGGCGTTCAAGGCCCAGACCAAGCGTCAGGTGAGCCTTTTGGCGATTGGCGGTGCTCTCATGCTGCTGCTCGGCCAGGTGGCGCCGGTCTCGTTCATGCAGCACTTCATTGTGTTTGTACTGGCCTGCTTTATCGGCTTCCAGGTGATCTGGAACGTTAGCCACTCGCTGCACACGCCACTCATGGCGGTGACCAACGCAATCTCGGGCATCATCATCCTCGGCGCCATCTTGCAGATCGGCACGAGTAGCGTGATCGTCGGCATATTGGCCGCCATCTCGGTGCTGATTGCGACCATTAATATCGTGGGTGGCTTCCTGGTGACACGCCGGATGCTCGCCATGTTCCAGAAATCCTAAGCAGCGGAGAAACGATATGTTAGGTCAAGGATTCGTATCTGCTGCGGCGATCGCGGCAAGTGTTTTGTTTATCCTCTCATTGGGGGGGTTGAGTAACCAGGAGAAAGCCAAGCGAGCGGTGTGGTACGGCATCGTTGGCATGGCGGTAGCGGTATTTTTCACCGCCTTCGGTCCCGGTATCGGTGGCTACTGGTGGTTGATCCCGATGATGATCATCGGTGCTGGCATCGGGGTATACCTGGCTAAAAAGGTCGAGATGACCGAAATGCCCCAACTGGTGGCCGCACTGCATAGTTTTGTCGGTCTGGCCGCGGTGTTTGTTGCCTGGAGCGCGGATCTTGAGCGCCGCCGGGTGATGGCTGCACAGGCCGCCGATGGCGCGATGCAGGAGTTTTCCGCCTTTGCCGCGCTGGTGGCGACCAAAGCCCCCGATGAGCTGATGTTCCTACAGGTCGAGGTGGTGCTGGGGATCTTCATCGGCGCGGTGACATTTACCGGCTCGGTAATCGCCTTTGGCAAGCTGGCTGGCAAGGTCGACGGTAAGCCGAAGCAGCTGCCGGGTGGGCATATGCTAAACGCCGGGGCAGCGGCGCTGTCGCTTCTGCTGGCGATCATGTACCTCAACGGCGCGGGCTTCTGGACGCTGATCCTGCTGGCAGCGCTGGCGTTCTTTATCGGCTATCACCTGATCATGGGCATCGGCGGGGCGGACATGCCGGTCGTGGTCTCCATGCTCAACAGCTACTCGGGCTGGGCGGCGGCTGCCATCGGTTTCACGCTATCCAACGACCTGCTGATCGTCACCGGCGCCCTGGTGGGCTCATCGGGTGCCATTCTCTCGTATATCATGTGCAAGGCGATGAACCGTAACTTCATCAGTGTGATCCTGGGCGGCTTTGGCGGCACCCAAGGGCCGGCCGCCGAGATCGAAGGCGAGCAGGTGGCGATTGATGCAAACGGAGTAGCCAGTGCCTTGAACGACGCCGACAGCGTCATTATCGTGCCGGGTTACGGCATGGCAGTGGCCCAGGCGCAAACCGCGGTGAGCGACCTGGTACGTAAGCTGCGTGCGGCGGGTAAGGAAGTCCGCTTCGGTATTCACCCCGTGGCGGGTCGCCTGCCGGGGCACATGAACGTGCTGCTGGCCGAGGCCAAGGTGCCGTACGATATCGTGCTGGAAATGGATGAAATCAACGACGATTTCGCCTCGACCGACGTTGTCATCGTCATCGGCTCCAACGACATCGTCAATCCGGCCGCCGAGGAAGACCCCAACAGCCCGATCGCTGGCATGCCCGTGTTGAAGGTCTGGGAAGCCAAGCAGGTGTTCATCTGCAAGCGCGGCCAGGGCACCGGCTACTCGGGGATCGAGAACCCGCTGTTCTTCAAGGAAAACAGTCGCATGTTCTACGGCGACGCCCGCGACAGCATCGAATCGCTACTGCCGATGGTCGAATAGGTCAGCCCACGCAGATAACGATCCAGAACTAAGCCCGCGAGTCATCGCGGGTTTTTTTATGCTGTGCAGGCCCTCGATACCCCTGCTATGGTCATTGACCGCCTTCTTTTTCGAGCACTCGCTACCATGAACCAACGCCCTGACCCCCGCGTGCTTCTGCGCCTGCTGGGACTGCTTCGTCCCTATAGACTGCGGCTGGCCCTGGCGGGGCTGGCGTTATTATTGGCGTCGGGCAGTGTGCTGCTGCTGGGGAATGGACTGCGCCTGGTCATTGATCGGGGCTTTCTGGCGGCGGATGAACAAGCGCTGGCCCAGACGCTGGGTTTGATGCTGGCCGTGGTGTCGCTGCTGGCGATGGCGTCGGCATTGCGTTATTACCAGGTGACCTGGATTGGCGAGCGTCTGGCGGCCGACCTGCGCCAGCGCGTGTTCGACCATTTGCTGACCCTGGAGCCGAGCTTTTTCGAGAGCGCAAGCGACGGCCGCGCCGCCGGTGAGATCGCCTCGCGGCTGACGGCGGATACGAGTGTGCTGCAGAGCCTGTTTGGTTCGTCGGTCTCGCTGGCGCTACGTAACCTGGTCATGCTGGTAGGCGCCGTGGTGCTCATGCTGGTGACCCAGCCGTGGCTGTCGGCAATGGTGCTGGTGGGTATCCCGGCGACGTTGCTGCCGATTGTTTGGTATGGTCGTCGAGTCAGGCGGCTTTCACGCACCAGCCAGGACCATGTGGCTGAGCTTGGCCGCTACGCGGAAGAGTCATTGAGCGGTATCCAGACCCTCCAGGCATTCACCCACGAGGGAGAAGATAAAAAGCGTTATGGTGAAAGGGTCGAGCAGGCATTTGGCAGCGCTGTGGAACGCACTCAGCAGCGCGCCTGGCTGACCGGCATCGCCATGCTGGTGGTATTCACCGCCGTAGGCTTGATGCTCTGGCAGGGCGGTCAGGCGGTACTGGCTGGCACCATGAGTGCGGGCGAACTATCGGCGTTTATCTTCTACGCGGTACTGGCGGCAGGGGCCATCGCCACGCTGGCAGAAGTCGCCGGGGATGTGCAACGCGCAGCGGGGGCCGCAGAGCGGCTGCTGGAGCTGCTCGATACCCAGCCCACCATTCAGTCGCCCGCGCAGCCGCAAACCCTGCCTAGGCCATCGCAGGGCGATATTGCGTTGGAAAACTTAAGTTTCACCTACCCCGGCCGGGAAACCCCGGCGCTGATTGACGTTGATCTGCATATTCAGGCGGGCGAACGGGTCGCCGTGGTGGGGCCTTCGGGGGCGGGCAAAAGTACCTTGCTGGCGTTGTTGCTGCGTTTTTACGATCCAAGTCAGGGGCAAGTCACCCTGGATGGCTACGATATCCGCACCCTGGATCTGGTGACCTTGCGCCGCGTCATGGGGCTGGTGGCGCAGGCGCCGTTACTGTTCAGCGGAACGGTGGCCGAGAATCTGCGCTATGGGGACGCTGAAGCGAGTAATGAAAGGCTACGCATGGCAGCTCAGGATGCCAGCGCTCTGGACTTTATCGATGCGCTTCCGCAAGGTTTCGATACGCCCCTCGGCCCCGGGGGAGTGCAGCTTTCCGGCGGTCAACGTCAGCGCCTTGCCATCGCCCGGGCGCTGCTCAAAGACCCTGCCGTGCTGTTGCTGGATGAAGCCACCAGCGCGCTGGATGCGGAAAGCGAGCGTCTTGTCCAGCAGGCGCTGGATCGACTGATGGTCGGGCGCACCAGTATCGTCATCGCCCACCGGCTGGCCACGGTGATCGCCGCGGATCGCCTGCTGGTGTTTGACGGCGGGCGGTTGGTGGCGGCGGGAACGCACCGCGAGCTGATCGCGACCAGTGCGCTCTATCGCCATTTGGTCGCGTTGCAGTTTGGTGGCGAAACGTTATAAAAACAGTAGCGGGATAAATACGGGAATTGCCATGTCGAGTTTTCTTCAACGCCTCCGCGCCGTCCACGCCCCCTCGATCGGGCTTGGCTGCATGAACCTTTCCCACGGCTACGGTCAGCAAGTACCCGAGCCGGATGCGCTGCGGGCCCTGGATGCAGCGTTTGATATGGGCTATCGCCACTTTGATACTGCCACCCTCTACGGCGCCACGGCCAACGAAACGCTGCTCGGCCGTGCGCTGAAGGGGAAGCGTGAGCAGGTGCTACTGGCCAGCAAGTGTGGCATGGCGATTGACCCGGCCTCAGCCAAGCGGGTGATCGATGGGCACCCCGATACGCTACGTCGCCAGTGCGAGGCCAGCCTGAAACGTCTGCAAACCGATAACATCGACATCTATTACCTGCACCGCCTCGACCGCCAGGTGCCGATCGAGGAAAGTGTCGGGGCGCTGGGGCGTCTGGTGGACGCGGGCAAGATCGGCGGGGTGGGGCTTTCCGAAATTTCCGCGGCGACGCTGCGCCGCGCGGTGACGGAATACCCCATCGCAGCCGTGCAGTCCGAATACTCGCTGTGGACGCGCAATCCCGAGATTGCCCTGCTTGAGGCCTGCCGGGAGACGAACACGGCCCTGGTGGCGTTCAGCCCGCTTGGGCGCGGGTTTTTAGCGGAGGCAATCAGTGACCCGGCGCGCTTGCCCGAGGGGGACATGCGCCGCCAGATGCCGCGCTTCAGCCCGGATAACTTTGCTCATAACCGGCAGTTGCTCGATGACGTCACACGGCTTGCCAAGCGTCTAGGTGTTACCTCTGCCCAGCTAGCGCTGGCGTGGGTCAATGCCCAGGGAGCCGACGTCATTCCGATCCCCGGCTCCACCTCAATGGCCCATATGCGCGACAACCTCTCGGCCGAGACGCTCTATCTGGATGTCGCCACCTGTCAGCAGCTCAGCGCGATGCTGACGCCCGAGCAGGTCGCTGGCGGTCGCTACAGCGACGCCCAGCAGGCCGACATCGACACCGAAGAGTTTACCGTCAACCGCTAGACGAGCGTGTTTGATTGGCGAGCAACACTGATTATAGGCCCAAGCTATTAAATCAGTGGTTAAATGCAAATTGAGACTATGGTGATAGTGGTCTAAAACTGTATCAGGACAAATTTGGTGTTGGCGGGGTCATTTGAGACTAGCGAGCACCACTGATGGTTGTGCTGGTACTTGCCAGCGACAAAAGCAATGAGGGGAGAGATATGAGCGGCAAATGTCCGGTAATGCATGGGGGTAACACCTCCACTGGTACGTCCAACAAGGATTGGTGGCCGGAAGGCATCAACCTGGAGATCCTGCATCAGCAAGATCGCAAATCCAATCCGATGGGCCCTGATTTCAACTATCGGGAACAAGTCAGAAAGCTCGACTTCGATGCGCTCAAGCAGGACGTTCACGCGCTGATGACCGATAGCCAATCATGGTGGCCGGCAGACTGGGGCCATTACGGCGGCTTGATGATCCGTATGGCATGGCACTCCGCGGGCACCTACCGCATTGCCGATGGTCGTGGCGGCGGCGGTACCGGCAGCCAGCGCTTTGCCCCGCTCAACTCCTGGCCCGACAACACCAGCCTTGATAAGGCGCGTCGTCTGCTGTGGCCGATCAAGAAAAAATACGGCAACAAGATCAGCTGGGCCGATCTGATGATCCTGGCTGGCACCGTTGCCTACGAATCCATGGGGCTGCCGTCCTACGGGTTCTCCTTCGGCCGGGAAGATATCTGGGAACCAGAAAAAGATATCTACTGGGGCGATGAGAAAGAGTGGTTGGCGCCTTCTGATGAGCGCTATGAAGATGTCGACAAGCCTGAAACCATGGAAAATCCGCTGGCAGCTGTCCAGATGGGGCTTATCTACGTTAACCCTGAAGGTGTTAACGGCCAGTCGGATCCTTTGAAGACCGGTCAGCAGATACGTGAAACCTTCGCCCGTATGGCGATGAACGACGAAGAAACCGCGGCGCTGACCGCCGGTGGCCACACTGTGGGCAAGTGCCACGGTAATGGCGATGCCTCTGTGCTGGATGCCGAGCCTGAAGCCTCAGACGTCGAAAACCAAGGCTTCGGTTGGGGCAATCCCAACATGGACGGTAAGGCGAGCAATGCTGTCACCTCGGGTATCGAAGGCGCATGGACGACGAACCCTACCCAGTTCGACATGGGTTACTTTGACCTGCTGTTCGGCTACGAATGGGAACTCCGCAAGAGCCCTGCAGGTGCTAATCAATGGGAGCCGGTGAACATCAAGGAAGAAGACAAACCGGTCGATGCCAGCGACCCGTCGATTCGTCATAACCCGATCATGACCGATGCGGATATGGCGATGAAGATGGACCCGACTTACCGGGCGTACTGCGAAAAATTCATGGCTGACCCGGAGTACTTCAAGACGACGTTCGCCAAGGCGTGGTTCAAGCTCACCCACCGCGACCTGGGGCCGAAAGCACGCTACATTGGCCCTGAAGTACCCGACGAAGACCTGATCTGGCAGGACCCCATTCCGGCGGGTAATACCCACTACTCCGTCGAGAAGGTCAAAAAGCAGATCGCTGAAAGTGGCCTCAGCCAGAGCGACATGATCACCACCGCCTGGGATAGCGCACGGACCTATCGTGGTTCTGACATGCGCGGCGGTGCCAACGGCGCCCGTATTCGTCTTGCCCCGCAGAAAGACTGGGCGGGCAACGAGCCCGAGCGGCTGGCCAAGGTGCTGTCAGTGTACGAAAAAATCTCTGCCGAATCGGGTGCCAGCATTGCCGATGTGATCGTGCTGGGCGGCAGCGTAGGTATCGAGAAAGCGGCTAAAGCGGCGGGTTACGAGGTGCTTGTACCCTTCACGCCGGGTCGCGGTGATGCCACCGACGAGATGACCGACGCTGATTCCTTCGCGCCGCTCGAACCGCTGGCCGATGGTTTCCGTAACTGGCAGAAGAAAGACTACGTGGTCAAGCCGGAAGAAATGCTCCTCGACCGCGCCCAGTTGATGGGCCTGACCGGGCCGGAATTAACGGTTCTGCTCGGGGGTATGCGTGTCCTGGGCACCAACTTCGGTGGCACCAAGCATGGCGTATTCACTGAACGCGAAGGCCAGTTGACCAATGACTTCTTCGTTAACCTGACCGACATGGGTTACGCCTGGAAATCAGCGGGTAACAACACTTACGAAATCCGTGACCGGAAAACGGATGCCGTCAAGTGGACCGCCACGCGCGTCGACCTCGTGTTTGGCTCCAACTCCCTGCTGCGTTCCTACGCGGAAGTTTATGCCCAGGATGACAACGACGAGAAGTTTGTGAACGACTTCATCGCCGCCTGGACGAAAGTGATGAACGCGGATCGCTTCGACGTCTAAGCGACGCCGCCATCGAAAAGGCGCTGCCCCATGGGCAGCGCCTTTTTTTTGCCTCGATAACCAACCTGCTCTTTTCTGCGCTCTAGGTCGCCACGTTCAGCGCTGGGATGCGCAGTAGCTGGCGCAGCTGTGGCAAACGCTCCTCCAGCAGATCTGCCAGGGTGTAGCGATCCAGCACGGCAAAAAACGCCTCCAATGCCTCATTCAGTACAGGGGGCAGACGACAGGCGGGGGTGATCACGCAGGCGTTTTTGTCGCGAAAGCACTCCACCAAGCCAAATTCAGACTCGGTATCGCGCACCAGGGCGCCGAGCTTGATGGTGGCCGGGTCGCGCTTCAGCCACAGGCCGCCGTGCTTGCCGCGTATGGCGGTGAGGTACCCTTTCTGGTTGAGCTCTTGGACGATCTTCATCACATGATGGCGCGATACCTTATAGGTCGAGGCAATTTCGTCGATCGTCGCGCGTTCCTCGCCTTTCACTGCCAGATAGAGCAGCACACGGATGGAGTAATCGGTAAAGCTGGTCAGGTGCATAAGCGGTCCGCGGCAGGTCGAATGGCTCAAACTTCCATTGTACGGTGAATCGGGGCCCAGGCGAAGCGCGCCCAGAACGTACTGAAACGCTGGTGAGCCGCGCGATGTGGCAGATTGTCGCTGTGGATTGGCGGCCATGCTTAAAGATGTATTATAGATGCTACTTTAATAAAAAACACGTCGTATCATTCAATCCGCGAGGCTCACCATGCTGACTCAAGATCAAGAAGCGTTAATTGCCGCCACCGCTCCCGTCGTGGCTGAACACTTGAATACCATCACTCAGCGTTTTTACCCGCTGATGTTCGAGCGCTATCCCAGCGTAAAGCCGCTGTTCAATCAGGTTCACCAGCAAAATGGTGCCCAGCCGCGAGCGCTGGCGGGGGCAGTGCTGGCCTACGTGGGGTTGCGCCAAGACCAGGCCAAGGCACGTCAAACGCTCGAAACGGTAGTCAACAAACACGTATCGCTGGGCATTCTGCCCGAGCAATATCCGATTGTGGGCGAGTGTCTGATGATGGCGATTGGCGAGGTGCTGGGGGATGCCCTGACGCCGGAAATTGCCGACGCCTGGGGCGCGTTATATCAGGAACTGGCCGACCTGCTGATCGACCTGGAAGAAAACCGCTACCAGGAATTCGAGCAGCGTGTCGGCGGCTGGCGCGGTACGCGGCGTTTCCGCGTGGCGGATAGCCAGCAGGAAAGTGCGGTGATTCGCTCCTTTATTCTCGAACCCGAGGATGGTGGCCCCGTCGCGGCACATGCGCCTGGGCAATATATCGGCGTCAAGGTGACCATCGACGGCGAGCCGGTGCACCGCCACTACAGCCTGTCGGCAACGCCCAATGGGCGTGCTTATCGGGTGTCCATCAAGCGCGAGAACGACGGTCGCGTCAGCCGGTATTTCCACGACCAGCTGGCCAATGGCGGGGTGGTCGAGTTGCTACCCCCGGCGGGTGAGATGACGCTGGTTCCCGGTGACGCTCCGCTGATGTTGATCAGCGGTGGTGTGGGGCAGACCCCGCTGCTGCCTATCGCCAAACAGGCACTTGGCCAGGGCCGCCAGGTGGTGTATCTGCACGCCGCACAAACCTCTGAGCACTGGGCCTTTGCCGATGAGCTGCGCGCCCTTGAAAAAGCTTACCCAGCACAGTTCAAGCTGGTGACCGTGTTTGAGCAAGGCGACGACGGTGACCATCAAGGACGTCTCCACCAGGCGCTGCTGGCCGACTACTTGCCCGAAGGCGCCCACTGCTACTTCGTTGGCCCCCATGGCATGATGGAAGCTGTTGAGCAGGCGCTGAAGCAACTGGGCGTGGCGGATTCGCATCGCCACTATGAGCACTTCGGCCCAGCCATGCCGCTTAACGCGGCCTAATCGGAGATCCAGCAGGCGAACTGCCGACGGTAATCGGCCTGGGCCTGGCTGACGCTGACCGGCGTCAGCCATACCTGGGTGCCCGGCAGGCACTGGGCAAGCGTGGCACAGGCGGTTGGTGTCAACGCCCCCAGGCGTGGGTAGCCGCCAATGGTCTGGCGGTCGTTCATCAGCACAATGGGCTGGCCGTCGGGGGGGACCTGTACGGCGCCCAGCGGTATCCCCTCCGAAACGATGCCCTTCAAGGTGCCGCCAAGCACCGGCCCGGTCAGGCGAACGCCCATGCGGTCGGCGCGGTTATCGACCTGCCAGGGCATATTAAATGCCTGATACAGGCTGTTGCCGGAAAAGCTGGCGACCTGGGAGCCAAGCACGATGGGCAGGCGGCAGCCGGACGTTGGCATGCGCGGGGCCAGGTTGTCAGGCAGCGTGCGCGGCTGATGAGTGCTTCCCCGCCAGGTCAGGCGCTCGCCCGCCTTGAGCGGCTGACCGTTCTCCTGCAGGCCGCCTAGTTGCTCGCGGACCGTGCACGCACGGCTGCCGAGCACCTCGGGCGCATCCAGGCCCCCGGGAAAAGCCAGGTAAGCGCGTAACCCCTGACGTGGCTGCTGAAAGGCCAACTCCTGCCCTGAGCGCAAGCTGAAGCTGGCGTTGGGTGCGAGCGGTTCGCCATCAAGGGTGGCAGCCAGGTCGGCGCCGGTCAGCACCAAGGTTACCTCGCCCTCGGCTTCCAGTGTCAGGCCACCTCCCATGACAATTTCAAGGGCAGCGCTGTTGAGCGGATTGCCCAGCAGCCAGTTGGCCCAATGAAATGCAATCCAGTCGGCAGCCCCGCCCTGGGTGACACCCAGATGCCCCACGCCAAAGCGTCCTGCGTCTTGAACCAATGCCAGCGGCCCTGCCTTTTTAACCACTAATGCTGCCTGGCTCACGAGCGTTCCTCCATTGGCGTGGTATCGCCACCCTCGGCCTCAAACTCGGCCCGGGAAATCGACCGAAAGCGGACGCTGTCGCCAGGGCGCAATAGCGGCTCGCCGCGTTTGGCGTGCTCGAATAGCGGCACCGCCGTGCGGCCCAGCACGTTCCACCCGCCGGGTGAGGGCAGTGGATAAATGGCCGTTTGGCGATCGGCGATGCCGACGCTACCGGCGGCAACGTGACGCCTGGGGGTGGTCAGGCGCGGCGTGGCAATGGTGTCATCCACCAAGCCCATGAAGCCGTACCCCGGCGCAAAGCCCAGCGCGAACACGCAGTAGTCGTCTTGGCAATGCTGCTTGATCAGTTCGGCAATGCTGATGCCTGCGCGCTTGGCCACCCGCTCAAGATCCGGCCCGACGCTCTCGTCGTACCAAACGGGAATGTCATGGTGCTGACCTTGCTGGGTATCGGCGGGCGTCAGGCCCGTTAGGGCACCTTGAACGCGTGCCTGGGCGTCGAGGTGGCTGAGCGTTCGGCAATCATAATGCAGCAACAGCGTGGTGTAGGACGGCAGCAAATCGACCAGCGCCTCGCCGAAAGCTTCGCGTAGCGCCTGGTCAGCCGCCAGAATCCAGGCCATGTTGGTGACGTCGATGGTATCGAAAAGGCGTACCATCAAGGCTTCCATCCCGGCGGTTTCGATACGCAGCTTCACGTTGATCCCAGATGACTGAACGCATCGCGAATGGCGCGCACGGCGGCGACGGACTCTGGGTTGTCGCCGTGAACGCAAAGCGTATCGCAGGGTAGCGACAGCGAGGTGCCGTCGCGGGCGGTGAGGGGTTCGCCTTTGGCCAGCATGACGGCCTGGTCGACGATCGTGGCCTGGTCATGGTGGACCGCATCGGGCAGCCGCCGCGAGGCCAGATGGCCGTTGGCCTCATAGGCCCGGTCGGCAAAGGTCTCAAACCACAGGTTAATCCTCAGCTTGGCGGCTAACTCGCGGTGCGGTTCGGGGTTGGCAGTGGCCATGATCATGAGCGGCAGGCCGGGATCATAGGCATGCACGGCGCGCATCACGCCTTCAAGCAGTTCAGGGTTGGCCGCCATATCGTTATAAAGCGCGCCGTGAGGTTTGACGTAGCTCAACTGGGTGCCCTCCGCCTGGCAGATACCCGCCAGGGCGCCAATCTGGTAGAGCACCATATCCTCGGCCTCGCTGGGCGAGCAGGCCATGGAGCGGCGACCAAAGCCCATCAGGTCAGGGTAGCCAGGGTGCGCACCAACTCGCACACCGTAGCGAGCCGCGAGTTTGACCGTACGGCGCATCACGTGGGGGTCGGAGGCATGATAGCCGCAGGCAATGTTAGCGCAGTCAACAAAGGGCATCACTTCGTCGTCCAGGCCAAGCGACCAGTTGCCAAAGCTTTCACCCATGTCGCAGTTGAGAAGCGGGAGGGGCATATGGCCTCCTGAGTTATCAAAGAACCATGTTCATCAAAGAGCTATAGTCATTACAAAAACGTGATCAAGCGTTTATTCAATATATGAAGTCGCTGGCGGCACTGCCAAGCTTTTTTACCGACGTTACGCTTTGAGACGCAACCTATCGTGCTGTTATTTCGTGGAAAAAAGGTTGACGAAGAAATCTCATAAGATTATCAACGACACTAGGCTAAAGACTTGAAGGTGATGAAAAGCACCGCCTACGTCAAGCGTGCAGTAACACCAAACGGTAATAACCTATCAATACGAGGGCTTTATCATGCGTACCCGCATTGCAACGCCGCTGCTTCTGGTCACGGCATGTAGCATCGCCGCGACCGCTCAGGCCGCCGAGTGGACCATGGCGACGCCATATGGCGATGCCAGTTTTCATACTCAAAACACCAAGCAGTTTGCCGAAGACGTTGCCGAGGCAACGGATGGAGACCTGACCATCAATGTGCAAAGCGGTGGTGCCCTTGTGTCTCACGGCGAGATCAAGCCGTCGGTACGCCGTGGCACCATTGCTGCGGGGGAAATATTCCTCTCGGTACTCTCCAATGAAAACCCGATTTTCGAGGTGGATACACTGCCCGGTGTGGCGGGAGGCTATGAAGAGGCCTATGCGCTTTGGGAAGCCACCAAGCCAATCATCAGTGACCTCTTTGAGGAAGAAGGCCTGATCCCGCTTTACGCCGTTCCCTGGCCGGCTCAGGGTATTTACACCGCTGAAGAACTGACCGACCCGGATCAGTTTGACGGCTTGCGCGTGCGGGCGCCCAATATCAATACCCAGCGGTTTATCGAAAATCTGGGCGGCAGCCCGACGGAAACGGAAGAGTCCGATATCCCCACGGCGTTCAGCACCGGCCGCGTGGATGCCATGATCACCTCGAGTTCCACGGGCAATTCGATGGCTGCCTGGGATTACGTCTCGCATTACACCGATGCCAACCTCTGGTTGCCCAAGAATATCGTCTTTATCAATCAGCGCAGCTTTGACCAGCTGGACGCAGACACCCAGGACGCGTTGATGGAAGCGGCCGCAGAAGCCGAAGAGCGCGGCTGGGAAATGAGCCGTGAAGATAACCAGGAAAGCCTGGCGATACTCAAAGAAAACGGCATCACCGTTTCCGAACCCAACGAGGAAGTGGGTGAGGCGTTGCAACAAGCGGGTGATGAGCTGTTTGCCGATTGGGAATCCCGGGCTGATGAACAGGCCAAGGAAGCGCTGCAGGCTTACCGTGACCAGCTTGAGGATTGATGACCCGTCTTAGCGGCGCAGATGCTGTGCCGCTTTGCGCGTCAAGAGGCCAAACCCATGACGTTCAAATTCGATAAGCTCTATCGCCTGGGGGCCTGGGGCGCTGCGCTTTGCATGATCGCGATTTGCGCGCTGGTCGCGACGCAGGTGTTTTCTCGATTGGTCGATGCGCTACTGGTCATGGTCGGTAGCGCGCGGCTGAACATCAATATCACCGGCGTTTCTGAGATGGCGTCTTACCTGCTGGTAGGTGCCACCTTTCTGGGCTTGGCGTATACCTTCGTCCACCACGCCCATATCCGGGTAACCTTGCTGATTACCCGGCTTCCCTCGACGCTTCGGGTGTGGTTCGAAGTGTTTGGCTTGATAGTGGCGCTGACGCTGAGTCTTCTGCTCTGCTACGGGTTGGTGGCGCTGATCCGCGAAAGCATCGCCTATAACGATGTTTCCTCAGGCTTTTTGTCGATTCCGCTGTGGATCCCCCAGGCCGTGCTGGTGACCGGCGTTGCCCTGCTGTGCCTGGCGCTGGGCGAGGCGCTGGTGATGGCGTTGCGCCTGGCGGTCAAGGACCCCTCACGTTTTCGCGAGGTCATGGCCAGCGAAGAAAACAACGACCCCTGAACCTTGAGGGAGATACCCTGTGCTGCTACTGAGTGTCGTGACCATTCTGACCCTGCTTGTGCTGTTGGGCAGCGGCGTTTGGATTGCCTTTGCGTTGATTGGCACCGCCTGGATAGCGCTCTCCATGTTCAGCTCGTTTGAACCAGGCCCGGTACTGGCGTCTGATTTCTGGGGGGCGAGTTACGGGTGGGATCTCACCGCGCTGCCGATGTTCATCTGGATGGGCGAGATCCTGTTTCGCTCGGGGCTGGCCGACAACATGTTTCGTGGGCTTTCGCCCTGGTTAAACCGATTCCCCGGGCGTTTGCTGCACACCAATATCATCGGCAGTGGCATGTTCGCGGCGGTGTGTGGCTCGTCGGCGGCCACCTGTGCCACGGTGGGCAAGATGACCTTGCCGGAGCTTGAGCGCCGGGGTTACGACCCGCAGATGGCGATCGGCACCCTGGCCAGCGCCTCGACACTGGGGTTGTTGATTCCCCCCTCAATCGTACTGATCATCTATGGCGTCGTGACCGAGCAATCCATCTCGCGGCTGTTCATGGCAGGCATTGGCCCTGGCCTGATGATTCTGGCGATGTTCATGGGTTACCTGGTGCTGTGGTCGCTGCTCAAGGGTAACCGTGCCGGGCTGACCGGCAAGGACGAATCGGGAATGCGCTTTGCCGAGAAGCTGCGTAATACCTGGTCGCTGATCCCTATCCTTTTGTTGATTGGCGGGATTATCGTGTCGATCTATGGGGGCTTGGCGTCGCCCACGGAGGCGGCGGCGGTCGGGGTAGTGCTATCGATGCTGATTGCTCGCTCGAATGGCCATTTCAACCGAGAGATATTTCAATCCTCGCTCTTCGCCGCGGTGCGCACGGCCTGCATGATCGCTTTCATCATTGCCGGGGCCTCGTTTCTGACCTCGGCCATGGGCTTCACCCAGGTGCCCATGAAACTGGCGCAAGCGATTGGGGAAATGGGGCTGTCGCCCACCATGCTGCTGTTGGCGCTAACGGTGCTGTTGCTGGTGATGGGCTGCTTCCTGGACGGCATTTCGTTGATTCTGCTGGTCACCTCGATCATCATGCCGTTGGTGAGTGCTGCCGGGTTTGATCTTATCTGGTTTGGCATTTACCTGGTGATTGTGGTCGAGATGTCCCAAATCACGCCGCCCGTGGGCTTTAACCTCTTCGTGATACAAGGTCTCACCGGGAAGGATATTCTGACCATCACCAAAGCAACGCTACCGTTCTTTCTCTTGATGCTCGTGGCGGTTGCCTTGCTGCACCTTTTCCCGAACATTGCGCTGTACTTACCCTACGCGATGAACCGCTAATCCCGGGCCCTAGTGACCATAAAGGGAAATGCCGCCGCGCCCATTGCGTTTGATGTAGTACATACTCTGGTCGGCGGCATCGATAAGCTCTCTGCCGTTGCCAAAGCCGCCGTCGCTGAGACAGGCAATGCCGATGGACACCGATACGAAAAGTGGCTTGCCATCAACCGTTTCCATGGGTGTTTCGGCAAGGCGCTTGGCAATCCGTTTGGCGAAACGTTGCGCTCCCTTGGCCGACTCATCGGGCAGGATAATCAAGAATTCTTCGCCCCCGTAGCGGCCTGCCAGGTCCCCCTCGCGAACCAGCGAGCCGAGCACGCGGCCAAAGCGCTCCAGTATGCGGTCGCCGGTCTGGTGACCGAAGCGGTCATTGAGTTTCTTGAAATGGTCCAGGTCGATAAACACCACTGACATGGTGTGACCGTACGTTTGGCAATATTCAAAACGTTTGTGAAGCTGTTCTTCCAGCCAGGCGCGATTTGCAAGGCCGGTGAGCGGATCCCGTCGGCTGCGTTCCTCCAGTTCTGTCTGGCGTTTCTGGAGATCATCAAGTTCCTGCTGTTGGGCGTTCAACCGGGCGTTGAGCGCCAATGTCTGTTGAAAGAGTAACTGCTGCGCCTGAATGATCAACGACTCGGTATCATGCGAAAAGGGGACGGTAAGTTCGAATAGATTGGTTAAAAGGGGCAGTTGAGACTGGACGTTTTTCAGCAAATCGCTCAGTGAAATAGCCGGCGTGGTCACCACCGGGCTTAGCTGGCGCAATAGGGTGGCCAACGCCTGGCTGGGGTTGGGCGACAGCCAGGTATCGGCGATAGGGCCTGAGAGACGCAGGCACAGTAGGTACATCTCTTTCTGAGTGCCGATCTCATCGTGGCTGGTGCTGATCGCTTGGGCCAGCGAAACCGGTGCCCCCCATTTAGCGGCGAGCCAGCTGCCGATCGATGAGTGATCACTGCCGAAGCGCAGGTGTTCGCCACGACTGAGTTGTGCATGGGAGAAGGTAGTGTTTGCATACAGGTCATGGGCGTCTTTGGGGTAAGCCGCGAGCAATGCCAGCATACCGATGTCCTGGAGCAGTGCTGCGGTAAATACAAAGCTTGCCTCCTCGGGGCACAGCTGTTCTGCAAAGGAACGGGCTGCCAGTGCCGATACAATGGAGCGCCCCCAGATACGCTGAATCAGATCTTCTGACTGGCGGTCACGCCATAAACTAAAACTCAGCACCGCTGCCAGCGTGGCGTCCAACCCGAGCCGTGATGTAGCTTCCCGACATGAATGCGTTTCTGTTTGTTGACGGGCATAAAAAGCGCTATTGGCCAACGAAATCAACCGCAAGGTCAGCGCCGGATCCTGCTCGATGGCATTGGCATAATCATTAAGGGTCGCATCGGGGTAGCCTGCAACTTCCAGGACGCGGATCGCCACCGTTGGCAGCGATGGCAGCCTGGCGCATTGGTCTAGGTCGTTCTGCAGAAAACCCGGCAGGGCCGGTATGGCGAGATGATGTGTGTTGTCGCTATTAATAATGCCCGTCATATCGGCTCCTTTTCTCACGCTAGCTTAAAGGGCCAATTGCTTTTTTTCATCTTATATTGTGGGAAAGCAAGCTAATACCTTCGGCGGCCACAATCTATATCAGCCAGCGTTTAGTGTCAGGGCTTCACCGTCAAGGCGGTTCACTATAAGCTGGTTCAAACAGAGCAGCGAGACAACCAATGCAGACGGGTATTGAAGCGGCCGATATTTTTCGGCAGTTGGCTGAAGGGATGGGACAAACGGGGACCCCTCAGTTTTACCCAGCGCTAGTGGAGCGACTGGCAACCTTGCTGGGCGTGGATCATGCATTGGTGGCCCACGTTAATGCCGAAAATGACACTGCGGGCAGTGTCGTCGAAACCCTGGCGGTTTGGTCCAACGGGATGCATATGCCCAATGTTACCTACCCATTGGCCGGCACGCCCTGTGAAACCGTTGTGGGGCGCGACCCATGCTTATACCCCTGCGACGTGCAACAGCGCTTTCCTGATGATCATCTGCTGGCGGAACTGGGGGCCGATAGTTACATGGGCCTGCCGCTGTTGGCAGCGGACGGCAGAACGATCGGGCTACTGGCGCTGTTAAAAAACGCTCACATGGAGCTGGATGATCTTGCCAGGGAAGTGCTGCGGATTGCAGCGGCGCAAGCTGGTGCCGAGCTTGGACGCCAGCAGGCCGAGGAGGCACTCAAAGCCAGCGAGGCGGTTGCAAGGGAAAGCGAACGACGTCTGGATACGCTGCTCAATCACCTGCCGGGAATGGCCTACCGCTGCCTTAACGATGAGCACTGGACCATGGAGCTGGTCAGCCAGGGTGCACAAGAGCTAACCGGTTATCAGCCCCACGAACTGGTGGGCAACCACCTCATAAGCTTTGCTGAACTGATCAATGACCAAGATGCATCGCGAATGTTTGACGAGGTGCAGGCAGCCATTCGCGACAGACGTCCTTATCAAGTGGTTTATCGCCTGCATCATCGCGATGGACGAATCCGCTGGATGTGGGAGCAAGGACAAGCGGTGCTGGATGAGACGGGCAAGGTTGTCTGCCTGGAAGGGTTTATCACAGATGTGACCGATAACCAGGAAGCCCAGCGCGTTCAGCAGGCGGTAATGCAGGTGGCCTCAACGGTCACGTCACATGTGGGCGACGATTACTTTCAGCAGTTGATCAGCACGCTGGTGGAATTGCTGGAGGCTGACGGCGGCTTTATCGCGCTGCTCAATCGGTCACCCCATGAGGCGGGTGACCGTGATCGTTCGGCGGGCACCGTCACAACGGTAAGTCTTGTCGCAGACGGTACGCCATTGAATAATCAAACCTTCGTGTTGAGTGATTCACCCTGCGAACAGGTGGTCATTGAACGCGAGGCGGTTTCGCATAGTGGCGGCTACACGCCGATACCCGGAAATGCCATACAGGCCCAGGCCTGGATAGGCCGACGTCTCGATAATGCCCACGGCGAAGCCATTGGCGTGATGATGGTGTTCTATCGTGAGCCGCTTACCACCAACGCCTTCGCGACCTCAGTGCTACGCATTTTGTCGACCGGCGCCGCCGCGGAACTGGAGCGCCGTCGTGATCAGCGCCGTATGCACCAATTGGCGTATACGGACGGCACCACGGGGCTTGCGAACCGTGTTCACTTCCTGGAGGTTCAGACCCGGATGCTGCGCCGGGCGGCCCATCTCCATCAATCGCTCGGCTTGATCCTGCTCGATATCCGCCGCTTCAAGGAGATCAACGATACCCATGGCCATCAGGTAGGCGACCAGCTCTTGGCGATGGTCGCAGGGCGTCTGCAGGATGCCATACCTGACAGCAGTACCCTGGCGCGGTTATCCGGCGATGAGTTCGCGATACTGATGGATAACCCTGACGAGGCCGAACTGGCCGAAACGCTGGACCGTCTTCGCGAGACGGTCGCTGAAACCATCCGGCTGGGTCATAACGCGTTCAATCTGGAAGTGAGCGTGGGGTTCTCCCGTTACCCTGCGGATGCGACAGTGGCAAGCGAGCTGTTCAAGGCGGCCAGTATTGCCTTGCACCACGCCAAGCGCGATGGCAGCGTCTGTCCGTTCAGCTACGACATGATGCGTCAACAACGCCGCCGTCAAAAGATGACCGAGCGGCTCCACCAAGCCCTGATGGAAAATCGCCTGGCGCTTTATTACCAACCCCAGGTCAATATAAAGACCGGCCAACTGGCGGGCGCTGAGGCGTTGTGCCGGTGGTACGAGCCCGACTGGGGATGGATCAGCCCGGGGGAGTTCATTCCCCTGGCGGAGGAGCGTGGGCTGATTAGCGCGCTGGGTGACTGGGTGCTGGTGGAGGCCGCCAGACAGATCCTTGAATGGCAATCACAAGGAATGGCGGCGCTGCCTGGGCGCCTGTCGATTAATATTGCCGCACAGCAGTTTGCCGATCCGCAGTTGGCTCAGCATATTGCTGAACTGACACAAGGCGTGCCCGCGTCGGTATTGGCCCTGGAACTCACCGAGAGCGACTTCATGCGCGACCCCGACCAGGCGGTCGAGATTACCCAGAGGATGCGCGACGCTGGGTATGCCCTGTTTATCGATGATTTTGGCACCGGGTATTCATCGCTTTCCTATCTAAGGCGCTTTGCCGCCGATGCGCTGAAAATCGATATCTCCTTTGTACGCGATATGCTCGACAATCAGCATGACCGCGCCATTGTGAAAACCATCATTGCGATGGCCGATGCCTTGGGAATGAAAACCCTGGCGGAAGGCGTGGAGCATAAAGAACAGGCCACCCTGCTTGCCCAAATGGGATGCCTTGAGGCGCAAGGGTTTCTGTATGGTCGGCCCAAACCGGCCGATGAGTTTGCAGCGGCGTGGTTAAAACCCTAGCTTGTTAACCCGCGTCATCGCCCTGTCATCATCGTTGGCATACCCTACGCGCCGCCAACTCGTGATGAAAGGAGTGCCCCATGCGCCTGGCCCTGTTTGATCTTGACGACACCCTCCTGGATGGAGACTGCAGCGACCGCTGGAATTTATGGATGATAGAGCAAGGCTGGATCCGCGATGTCGACGCCTTTATGGTGCGAGCGGCGCAAATGCAGCAGGCCTATCACGCCGGAAAGCTGAAGCTTGAAGAGTACTTGGGCATGACCCTGGCGCCGCTACGCGGGCGTCGGGTGAGCGATGTGCAAAAAGAGGTAGAGCGCTTCGTCGCCACCCATCTGGAGCCACGCATTTTCGATCAGGCCTGGGCCTGTCTGGATGCCCACCGCCAGGCGGGCGATACCCTGCTGCTGATTTCTGCCTCGTCGCGCCACCTGGTCGAGCCGATTGCGACCACTTTAGGCATTGAACACGTGCTAGCGGTAGAGCCCAGCGTGGAGCACGGCATCAATGAAGACGCGCGCTATACTGGCGGCAGCGAAGGGGTTTTTTCCTATCGTGGCGGCAAAGTGATGCGCCTGAAACAGTGGCTGGCCGAGCAGCAGATTACCCCCAGCCACACCACCTTCTACTCAGACTCCCGCAACGACCTTCCGCTGCTTCAGTACGTAGATTGTCCCGTCGCTGTCAACCCCGATCCGGTCCTGGCCGAGGTCGCTAGCCTCGAAGGTTGGCGGCGCTTGGACTGGCGAACCACAAACCCTGCGGTTGCCTTTCGCCAACGTTAATCAGTTTAGCGCCTGATAGATCAGATTAAAGCCGACTAAAAACATGGCCAGAATCACCAACCGGTAAAACAGCACTTCGTTGACGCGGCTTTGCAGCCACAGGCCATTGCGCACGCCGATCCAGGCGATGGGTACCAGCACGAACGAGGCCCAGGCGCTGGTAACGTTAATCTCGCCAAGCCACATATAGGGCGCCAGTTTGATCACGTTGACCACGGCAAATGTCACGGCGCAGGTGGCGATAAAGGTCTCTTTGGACAGCTTGCGTGGCAGCAGGTACACGTTGAGCGGCGGTGCGCCCGCATGGGCCATGAAGCTGGTAAATCCGCAGACACTTGCGGCTGGCAATGCCCAGCGGGAGGAAATGGGCTTCTTGGCAACGGGTTTCAGCAGCATATAGGTGGCGAACAGCAGGGTGATCACGCCGAGCGTCAGGCGTAATCCCTGCTCGCTCAGGCTGTCGAACAGCAGCGTTCCTACCGCCACGCCTATGAATAGCCCCGGCACAAAACGCCATACCTCGGCCACCGCGTGCCTGCCCCACCACGCCTTCACCGCAAACACGTCCATCACCAGCAATAACGGCAGTAAGAGACCAGCTGCCTGGGCCGGGCTGATGGCCAGCGCCATCAACGGTACCGACAGCGTGCCAAAGCCCCCCGCAAAACCGCCTTTGGAAACGCCGGTCAGGTACACGGAAAATACGATCAACAGCCAAGCGATCACGGAGTAGTCGGGGAGCATACGCCTCTCTCGGTTATCAGTTCTCGGGTATCAGTTATTGGATATCCGTGGTCAATAAAAAGCCCCGCAGAAGCGGGGCACCACAGCATAGCATTAGATGAACGTTAGGGAAGGTCTGAATAACTGCCGATTATCGCCAATCGCGGTTTGAGTCGACAAAAAATCAAAGATTCAGACACGCTTCTCCCGTTATGTGTGTGTTTTTTGCCCGTTTCCCGCCTTTTAGGCGGA
>NZ_JAMXSI010000017.1:0-57168 GCF_024124705.1 Halomonas sp. Mc5H-6 | reverse complement strand
CCTTGCCGAACTCAGCAGTGAAACCGCTTCGCGCCGATGGTAGTGTGGGGTCTCCCCATGCGAGAGTAGGTCATCGTCAGGCACCTATACCGCAGAAAACCCAGCCAACCGGCTGGGTTTTTTGTTTGCGTGGAAGAAAAGCCGCTATTAAAAAGGCGGCTTGCGCCGCCCTTGAAAAGCGATGCTAGTCATTAACCGCAGATCACTTCCAGCGCTTCAATCAAGCTGTCCATCTCGTCATCGGTGCCGATGGTGATGCGCAGGAAGTTGTTGAGTTCCAGGGTATTGAAGTGACGGACCAGGATGCCGCGTTCACGTAAGCCAGCAAATATCTGAGCCCCTTCATAATCAGGGTGCTGGGCAAGCACAAAGTTAGCCTTGGAGGGCAATACCTCAAATCCCAGCGCTTCAAGGCGCTGACGGGTACGCTCACGGGTGGTAATCACATGCTCGCGACAGGCTTCAAAATGCTCGACGTCTTTCAGTGCGGCAATGCCCACCAGGCTTGCCAGGCTATCCACGGGATAAGAGTTAAAGGAGTCCTTTACCCGCAGCAGGCCATCAATCAATTCCTCCGAACCCACTGCATAGCCCAAGCGCAGACCTGCCAGGCTGCGGGATTTGGAGAATGTCCCCGTAACGAGCAGGTTGGGGTAGCGGTCAATCAACGCTACAGCGCTCTCAGCGCCGAAGTCGACATACGCCTCATCCACAAGCACCACACGATCTGTGACGCGTGTGAGCAGCGACTCAATCGCCTCTAGCGAGTGCGCATGGCCGGTCGGTGCATTCGGGTTGGCAAAGATAACGCCGCTTCGGCTAGTTTCCGCCGTAAGCGCATCAATATCGACTTCCCACTGCTTGTTGAGCGGGTGCTTACGCAACCCAACGCCATAAAGATTGGCGTAAACGGGATAGAAGCTGTAGGTAATCGAGGGAACGTCTAGCGGCGCGCCATGGCGGAAAAATGCCTGAAAGGCAAGGGCGAGCACTTCATCGGACCCATTGCCGACAAACACCTGGCTACTGGCTACCTGAAACGTCTCCGCGAGCGCTCCACGCAGCGCTGAAGAGGTGGGGTCCGGGTAGAGGCGTAGGTGGTCGATCGCGTAATCACGCAGTGCTTCGCCGACGCCAGGGGCAGGCGGGTAAGGGTTTTCATTGGTATTGAGCTTTACAAGCTGCTCGCGTGGCTGCTCACCGGGCACGTATGGCGTAAGTTCGCGAACGGCCGGACTCCAGTATTGGCTCATGGGGGTAACCTGATTATCCTTGCAAGATAGCCCATGGTCGCTTGAAGGCTATCTTAGCGCAAGCATTCAGCTCACAGGGGTGGGCGTTGCACCTTGTAGGCGTTATGCTGTCACAAGTGCGCGTAACAAAGAAAATGCCCAACACGATAAGGAGAGACCCAATGCAACTCAGGAGTTTGCTAGCCGGTTCGGCTATGTTGGCACTTCTAGCTGGCTGCGCGAGCGGCCCAATGGAACAGCCGCAAGAAGAGGAAGCGACCGCACAGACAAGCTATCAGGGCTCACTGCCTTGCCGCAACTGCGACGGTATCGATCTGGATGTCACCATGATGGGGGAAGAAACGAGTGCTGCCGAAGAGCGCACCTTCACGCTGAACGCCTCTTATCGCAACCATCCGCAAAATCCGCCGGATGAAAACTATGAAGGTAATTGGGAAGTTCTCAGTGGAACACCATCGAATCCCGATGCCACTGTTTACGAGCTGACGCCGAATGGCGATGGCCAGATCTATTACTTTTTACGCATCGATGAAAGCACCTTGGAGCTGATCGACCCCGAGCGTCGTCGCTTTGAAAACGGTGAAACGCTGCAGCTTACCCGCCAGTAACGGCACATGTTGCACATGTAAAGGCGGCCACTGGCCGCCTTTTGTGTATGTAATGAATGAAATGGAGGCTCACTGCGGTGGCAAAAGCCAAAAGCGCTTTCGTTTGCACCGAATGCGGTGCGGAATACCGAAAATGGCAGGGGCAATGTTCCAGTTGCCAGGAATGGAACACGTTAAGCGAGGTGCGCCTGGCCAGCGCCCGCCCCGGGAGTGGAACTGCTGGTTCTGGGCGGGCAGGCTATGCGGGGGATCACTCTCGACAGATTGTAGACCTTGGCCAGGTTGATCTCAGCGAAGTGCCGCGACTCACGTCGACCTTTGCCGAATTTGACCGCGTGCTGGGCGGTGGGTTGGTGCCAGGCTCTGCGGTGCTATTGGGCGGTAACCCGGGAGCTGGCAAGTCGACGCTATTGCTGCAAACCGCCTGCAAGCTGGCCCAGCAACGGCGCATCGTGTACGTGACAGGTGAGGAGTCGCTTTCCCAGGTGGCCATGCGTGCCCATCGGCTGCAGCTACCCACACAAGGCTTGAAGATGCTGGCGGAAACCAGTGTGGAGACCATTCTGGCGGTAGCCGAACGGGAAAATCCCGAGATTCTGGTGATCGATTCGATTCAAACCATGCACCTTGAGGATATCGCCTCGGCACCGGGCGGGGTTGCCCAGGTACGTGAGTCGGCCGCGGCTCTCACGCGTTTTGCCAAGCAAACGAATACCGTTCTGCTATTGGTGGGGCATGTCACCAAAGATGGCACACTGGCAGGGCCGAAAGTACTTGAGCATATGATTGATGCCTCGCTGTTACTTGAGGGTGGGGCCGACTCCCGTTTTCGTACCCTGCGCGGCCAGAAAAACCGCTTTGGCGCTGTCAACGAACTGGGCGTGTTCGCCATGCTCGAGCAGGGCTTGAAAGAGGTCAAAAATCCCAGTGCGATTTTCTTGTCCCGGCAGGAAGAACAAGCGCCGGGCAGCCTGGTGATGGTGGTCTGGGAAGGCACGCGACCTATATTGGTAGAAGTGCAGGCGCTGGTGGATGAGTCGGCGTTGGGTAATCCACGGCGGGTGGCGGTGGGCGTGGATCAGAACCGCCTCGCCATGTTACTGGCCGTTCTTAACCGCCATGGCGGTTTGTTTACCGGCGACCAGGACGTGTTTTTAAACGTTGTGGGGGGCGTCAAGGTACTCGAAACCAGCGCGGACCTGGCCGTACTTTTGGCGGTCGTTTCCAGCCTGCAGAACCGTGCGCTTCCCCGCGAGTTGGTGGTGTTTGGTGAGGTCGGCCTGTCGGGCGAAATACGCCCGGTGCCGAGCGGTCAGGAGCGGATTACCGAAGCGGCCAAACATGGCTTTCAGCGTGCCATCGTGCCACGTGCCAACGCCCCGAAACAGCCGCCAAAGGGGATGGAAGTCATCGCCGTGGATAAATTGAGCGATGCGCTCGATGCCCTCTAACAAGGTGCGGTTGGGGTACACTTAGATGATATCAATGAGCCAAGGAGAGACACCATGAGTTCCATCCGATTAACGCAATACAGTCATGGTGCTGGCTGTGGCTGCAAAATTGCGCCCGATGTCTTGGATCATATTCTTGCCAAGGCAGGCCCCGCGGCCAAGAATAAACGACTGATCGTCGGTAATCAGGGGCGTGAAGACGCGGCTGTTTATGACCTGGGTGACGGCCGCGGCATGATTGCCACCACGGATTTCTTTATGCCCATCGTCGACGACCCGTTTGATTTTGGGCGTATTGCCGCCACCAATGCGATCAGCGACGTCTACGCCATGGGCGGCACGCCGGTCATGGCGTTGGGGATTCTGGGCTGGCCGCTGGATAAATTAAGTGCCGACGTCGCCGGTGATGTGGTGGCCGGTGCCCAGGCCGTCTGTCGTGAACTCGGCGTTTCTCTGGCGGGAGGCCACTCCATCGACGCGCCCGAGCCGATATTTGGGCTGTCGGTGAATGGCTTGGTAGAGCTCGATAAATTGAAGCTTAATTCCCATGCCAAGCCCGGTGACCTGCTGTTCCTTACCAAGCCGATTGGTATTGGCATGCTCACGACGGCGGAAAAACGTGGCCTGCTAGCCGCGGGCCATCATGGGTTGGCACGCGAAACCATGCTGCAATCGAACCGTATCGGGGTGCCGCTTGCTGAGATAAAAGGCGTGAATGCCATGACGGATGTCACCGGCTTCGGCTTGGCTGGCCATTTGTCCGAGATGTGTCGAGCCAGTGATGTCATGGCGCAGATTGATTTTCGTCGCTTGCCGCGACTGGCTGAAGCGGAGAGCTATCGTCGGCAAGGGGCAGTGCCTGGTGGCACGCAACGCAATCGCGATGCGCTGGGCAGTGCGCTCCCCGATATGGATGAAGCCCACTGGCAATGGCTGTGTGATCCACAAACGTCAGGTGGCTTGCTGCTGGCGGTCGATCCGGCGTGGGAAGACGATGTCGAGCGCATTGGACGTACTTTCGGACTGACGCTGCAACCGTTTGGGAAGCTCAAAAAGCCCCAGGGTGAGTCGCTGATTGAGGTTATCGGGTGATATTGCCAACCGTGTATGCCGATCCTCAGCTTATTCGCCAGGGCCACCCATTGATTGATGTGCGTGCGCCTGTCGAGTTTGCCAAGGGGGCCTTGCCCGGGGCTGTCAACTTGCCACTGATGGACGATGAGGAACGCCGCCGCGTCGGCATTGCGTACAAGGAACAGGGTCAGCAGGCGGCGATTGCGCTGGGCAACGAGCTGGTCAGCGGGGCCGTCAAGGAGGCCCGTATGGCAGCTTGGCGGGATTATTTGACCCCCCACCCCGAAGCCGTGATTTACTGCTTCCGAGGGGGATTGCGCTCGCAAATTGTCCAGCAGTGGCTTGCCGAGTCAGGTGTGGTCAGACCACGTATCGAGGGGGGCTGGAAAGCGCTGCGCCAACGCCTGCTCGCTCATATAGACGGGGCGGCTCAACAGCCACTGCTGGTGGTGGGCGGTTTGACGGGCTGCGCTAAAACGGTGCTGATCAATCGTTTAGCCAATGGCGTTGACCTGGAAGGCTTTGCCAAGCACAAAGGCTCCGCCTTTGGTCGTTCGCCTGAGCCACCGCCTTGCCAGATCGACTTTGAGCACCGGTTGTCAAAGCGTTTGCTTGAACTACCAGGTCCTTTGGTGGTTGAAGACGAGTCTCGGCAAATAGGTGAGGTGAACGTGCCATTAAGCTTTTGGGGGGCCATGGAACGCGCGCCTCGCTTGCGCGTCGAGATGCCGCTGGACTGGCGTCTGGAGCAGCTGCGGCGCGACTATATCCTCGATCTCGAGCACGCCTATCAGCTCCGTTACGGGCCTGAAGAAGGCTGGCAACGGATGTGTCAGCAGCTGAGTAACGCCTTGCTGCGCTTGAAGAAGCGGCTGGGCAGCTCGAGGTTGCAGCGGCTGCAGCGGTTGCAAGAATTGGCCTTTGCGGCGCATGAGCAGGGCAATACACAAGCACACGAAGCCTGGCTGGCCCCGCTGCTCACGGAATATTACGACCCCATGTATCGCTATCATCTGGAACGCCAGCGTGACGCTGGCGTACCTGAATACCACGTGGGGGACTGGGAAAGCTGCCTGGCGGCGGCCCGCCAATGGAGCCGCGATCAAACAGTGACTCGCTAAGCGGTAGCGGTGGCTAGAGCGATGCCGGGCGAAGCCACTGACTCAGCAAGCGGTCAAGCAGTGCCGCCAAGGCATCAAAGCGCTTGGGGCTCTGGCGTATATCCGCCTCGGTCTGCAGGAAATCGCGGCGTTCTGCCTCGAGAGAATGACGCGCCAATAACGGCTCGATGCTTTGTTGGGTGACTTCAAGGTGGCATAGCAGCCCGACCACGCGGCCTGCGTCCCAGCTGAAACCCTGAAGCGGTGCCGCTTCGCTTCCCCCGCAGGGTAAGGCATCGTCGGGCAGACTGAAGACATAGCGATGCCACATGAAGGCATCGAACTGTTCGGGCAGGTCGATGGGACTTTCCGGTGCCAGGTGGATGGTGTGCCAGCCTGTTTCGGGGTAGGTGCCGAGGGCGACCACGCTGCCGAGCGCGTCGGCGATCCATAGCGCTCCCAGGCCAATGCCCAGTAATGGCTTCTGGCCATCCAGATAGCGATTGATCAGCTTGTTTTCGGCCTTGAACCAGGCCGGTGGCTGTTCGATGAAGCGGTCTGGCCCATCCAGTACGATAAGGGCGTCACTATCGCTGACGCTGGGGGTTAATTCCTGGTCATAAAGATGAAAAATGGTAAAGCTGTGCCCCATACTGGTTAGCCAGTCGGTTAATCGGGCGGGTCCATGGTCTGGGCCGTGCTGTAGCAGATGAATATGCATGGTAATCTCCTCGCCGGCCTTGCGGCAATTTGCCGATAGAGGCTGCCGACACGATGGCGACGATAACGTATTGTCCGATGTTCACCAATAACTTGAGTCACTCAATCCAGGAATAGCGTATGGCGTCCACCAATCCCCCGGGATTCTATCAACGGCTACAGCAGTTGCCGCTAGCCGCTCAGCAAGCGTTCATGGCCGCACTCTGCGAGCGACTACTGCCCAACTATGCGCTTTATGAACAGACCACCGGGCATGGCGACGGGCATACGCTGCGGGCGGTGCTCAACCTGGTCTGGGAGCGCCTCAGCGTGCCCGGCGCGAGCATCGATTTTGCCCGCCAGGCAGAAAAACTGGCCGAATGCGAGCCGCCCGAAGGCGACGAAAGCTTTGGCGCACGTCGTGCTCTGGATGCGGTCGTGTCGATATCGGCATTGCTGGATACGCTGCAGGGCGAGTCGCCGGAGGCCGTGCTGGATGTCAGCCGCACTTCCCGTGCCGGGGTACGCGCCTTTATCGAGCTGACCGAAGGCGAAGAAGACGCCAACGCGCTGGCGCTCCTCATCCGTGACCATCCGTTGACGGAAGACGAGAATAACTTTCAGGACGCTGTTTTAGAAGAAGTATCGCAGCCGCTGACCAAGGATACCCTGAAAGGCATTCGCCAGCTTGGTCGTAATGGCGGCGTCAGTAACCTGGGCTTATCGCTGGACGAAGCATAACGGCAGGCTGCTGCCGGAAAGGTCGACGGCTGTGAGCGGTTCACAAACGCATGTCGATACCGCGTTCGGCCATGTAACGCTTCGCTTCAGGAATGGTGTATTCACCGAAGTGGAAGATGCTGGCGGCCAAGACGGCGTCAGCACCGCCTTTCAGTACCCCGTCGACGAGATGGTCCAGATTGCCCACTCCCCCCGAGGCAATCACCGGCACGCTGACCGCTTCTGAGATCGCGTGGGTCACCCCCAGGTCAAAGCCTGACTTGGTGCCGTCGCGGTCCATGCTGGTGAGGAGTAGCTCGCCTGCACCGAGGTCCACCATCTTTTTTGCCCACTCGATGGCATCCAGCCCTGTCGGGCGGCGTCCGCCGTGGGTGAAAATCTCCCAGCGTGGCGGTTCACCCTCGCCGGATACCTTCTTGGCATCAATGGCCACCACAATGCATTGGCTGCCGAAGCGCTCAGCCGCCTCAAAGACGAAATCGGGGTTGGTGACCGCTGCCGTGTTGATGGAGACTTTATCGGCGCCGGCATTCAGCATGGTGCGAATGTCGTCGCAGCTGCGGATACCGCCGCCCACGGTAAGCGGAATAAACACCTCGCCCGCAATACGCTCCACCATATCAACCGTGGTGGCGCGGTCTTCATGGCTCGCGGTGATATCCAGAAAGGTGATCTCATCGGCGCCCTGCTGGTTGTAGCGCTTGGCGATTTCCACCGGGTCACCGGCATCGCGGATACCCACGAAATTGACGCCTTTGACCACCCTGCCTGCATCGACATCCAGGCAGGGAATAATGCGTTTGGCGAGACTCATTTACGGCCTCCCGTCAGTTGATCGCTCAGGCGCTGGGCATCGGCAAGGTCCAGGCTGCCTTCATAAATAGCACGCCCGGTGATGGCGCCCAGGATACCGCTGTCAGCGACCTTGCAAAGGGCGTTGATATCGTCAAGGTTAGTCACTCCGCCCGAGGCGATGACAGGCAGGCCGCCTTCACGGGCAAGCTCCGCGGTCGCCTCGATATTGACGCCTTGCATCATGCCGTCACGGGCGATGTCGGTGTAAACAATGCTCGAAACACCGTCGTCGGCGAAGCGTTTGGCCAGATCGGTGGCCTTGAGCGTGGAGACCTCTGCCCAGCCGTCGGTGGCCACAAAACCTTCCTTGGCATCGAGTCCGACAATGATATGGCCGGGGAAAGCGCGGCACATATCAGTGACGAAATCCGGCTCTTTCACCGCTTTGGTGCCGATGATGACATAGGAAACGCCTGCCTCGAGGTAGTGCTCGATGGTCTCGGCCGAGCGGATGCCGCCGCCAATCTGAATGGGAAGGTCCGGGTAAGCCCGGGCAATGGCTGTCACCGCGTCGCCATTGACCGGCTTGCCTTCGAAAGCACCATTCAAATCCACTAGATGCAGGCGGCGCGCGCCCGCTTCCACCCAACGGGCTGCCATGGCAACGGGGTCATCGCCATAGGAGGTGGCGTCGTCCATTCGGCCTTGCTTCAAACGGACACACTGGCCGTCTTTGAGATCAATCGCGGGAATTACCAACATAACCAAACCTCTCAGGGCGTCCAGGTGACAAAGTTTTCCAGCAGGCGTAGACCCGCGCGGGCACTTTTCTCGGGGTGAAACTGCACGGCAAAGGTGCTGTCGCGGCCGATGGCGACATGGGCATTCACACTGCCATAGTCCGTTGTACCGAATACGTGAGCGTCATCCGCCGCTTCCACATAGTAGCTATGCACAAAGTAGAAATGTTCATGCTGCTCGATGCCTTCCCATAGCGGGTGCGGCTGACGCTGGTGTAACAAGTTCCAGCCCATATGCGGTACTTTCAAGCGCTGGTCGTGCTGGTCGCGCATGGTGGCGGGAAAACGCTTCACGTTGCCAGGGAAAAAGCCCAGACAGTCAACGCCGCCGTTTTCATCACTGCGTTCCAACAGCATCTGCTGCCCCACGCAGATACCCAGAAGCGGCTTGGCCTGGCGGGTGAGGATGTCGTCGACCAATCCGCGCAGTTCAGTCCGTTCCAGTTCGCCCACGCAATCGCGGATTGCCCCCTGGCCGGGCAACACCAGCCGGGTGGCCCCTAAAATACGTCGCGGGTCACGGGTAATGACCACGTTTTCATGGGTAACATGCTCGAGTGCCTTGGCGACCGAGTGCAGATTACCCATGCCATAGTCGATGACAGCGATGGTCATTAAGCGCTCCTTATAAGCTTCCCTTGGTCGAGGGCATTTGCCCCGCCATGCGCGGATCTTCGCTAACCGCCATGCGCAGTGCCCGGCCGAAGGCTTTGAAAATGGTCTCGACCTGATGGTGAGCGTTCAGGCCCTTCAGGTTGTCGATGTGCAACGTAACACGCGCATGATTGACGAAGCCTTGGAAAAACTCGGCCACCAGTTGGGTTTCGAAGCGACCGATGGTGTCGCGTGTAAAGTCGGCATTCATATATAGGCCGGGGCGGCCCGAGAAATCCACCACGACACGGGATAGTGCTTCATCCAGCGGGACATAGGCATGACCGTAGCGATAAATGCCGCGCTTGTCGCCCACGGCATCGGCAAATGCCTGGCCAAGCGTGATGCCCAAGTCCTCGACGGTGTGATGGTCATCGATGTGCAGGTCGCCCTTGGCATTGATGTCGAGGTCTATCATGCCATGCCGGGCTATCTGGTCGAGCATGTGATCGAGAAACGGTACGCCGGACTGGCCAGCCAGACGACCTTCACCGTCAAGGTTGACGCTGACGCTGATCTGCGTTTCGTTGGTGTCACGGCTTACCGTGGCGATTCGCGCTGACATCATGCAACTCCTGCGCTATTGCGCACTCTAGAAGAAAGCCGATGGCCCAAGTGAACATACCACCGAGCGAGAAGGATAAAGCCTTCTGCAAAGCGGCCATTATAGTGAATCGGTGCCCCCATCCGCTACAATGCTTAAAAGGTAACCGCCTTCCATTGTGAAGAAAAAGCAGCCTTGCTGCGTTGGTGAAGAGGAATGTTCCATGCCGGTGACACTGCACTACGTCGACCAGGCCCGATGGCAAGCCGATGAGCAAGTGCGCCTTGACTTGGTGCGCATCTATTATGATGCGCCAAAGGATCGAATGCCCACCCAAACCGTCGAGCCTTTTATCGAGCAGCATTTGCAGCAACACTTTTTCGGCTGCGCCCATTTCAATGACCGCTTGTTGGGGGCCGTCGCAATCAAACAGGCGGAAGACGGCGCCTGGTGGCTATCGGACTTGTGTGTTCGCAAGACAACCCGGCGCCGGGGCGTGGGGTCCCGTTTGATGGCGTTGCTCGGTGAAAAAGCCAAGCAGGATGGGCGTGTCTTGCGCATCGCCACGTCGTCGCTACCGTTGGCAGACCGCGTCTTGTTGTCAAAGCTGGGGTACCGGCCCGTCGCAAACGCTGAAAAGCCGTCTTTAGAGACCCCGGTGACCAGTGATTTTGTTGAATTAGACCCTCGTTGAATTCAACCCACAAGGAAAGGGTAATGAGACAATTATTACGTATTGTACTCGCTGCAATCGGTATTTTGGCGATTGTGGCCGTTGCGGCTGTCGTGTACGTCACGACATTTTTAGATCCAGAGGATTTTAAGCCTCGCCTCACTGCCGTGGTCGAAGAACAAACAGGGCTGAACCTGGACCTGGATGGACCGATTAACTGGTCGTTTTATCCGCGTATTGGCGTCAGCGTAGAGACAGCTAATGCAAGGCTTCCCAGTCAGGATGAGGAAGACACGGCATTTGCGGCGGTCGACCGTGCCGAGGTCAGCGTCGCGTTTGCGCCCTTGTTACGCGGTGAAATTGCCGTTGATGGCCTGACCCTGAACGGCGTGCGTTTAAACCTGCAGCGTAATGCCGACGGCGAGGGCAACTGGGAGCCGCTCCTGGACAGGCTTGTAGAGCAAAGTGAAGAAGCCGAAACCGTGCTGGCACCCGCGAGTGCGGGGCCCAACGTGGATGCTGGCAGCCTGGAAGTCGTGCTGAGTATTGCCAATGTCAATATTAGCGATGCCAATATTCGTTTCCGGGATGAGCAGTCCCAGGCGCTGTGGCATGTACAGGACCTGAATGTCTCCGGCAGTAACGTCAATCCCGTTCGTGCCTTTCCGCTTAAAGCCATGTTCACCTTGACCAAGCACAATAACCTGGACGCTGAGGCATTGGAGAGAGCGCCCAATATATCAAGCGATATCGGCCTGGAAACCCGCATGCAGCTTGGCTTGTCCGAGCAGAGGTTCGTGCTGGAAAACACCCAGCTTAGTACGCGTACACGGTTTGAGGCGGAAGGCGAACCGCAACAGCTGGACCTATCAGCGGCCGAAGCCACTGTCCGGCTCGCTGAACAGCAACTGAGCATTCGCGATGGAAAGCTGGAAACCACACTTCGCCATCCGGAAAACTGGGAAGGTGGGCTGGCGCTGGCGCTTGCGTTTGGTCTGGAAGGCGACTGGCAGGCGCAAACCGCCCGGTTAAAAGAACTACAGCTGACCGGACCTGATAACCTGCGCGTTAGCGGTCACCTTAATGTGGCGAAATTTCGCGATGCGCCGGAATACCAGGGGCAGTTAACCGTCGCGCCCTTAACCTTGCGCCCGTGGTTGGCTCGGGCGGGGGTGGCGCTTGAGACGGCCAGTGAAGCGGCACTCAGCGATGTTGCCATGACCAGCCCCATTGAAGGGGATTTGCAGAAAATATCGTTTCCCAGCCTCTCGCTGGTAGTGGATGACAGTACTTTTACTGGCAATATCGCGTCGCGACTGGACGGGTCGCGTGTCGAGTTCGATCTGCAAGGTGACGCGCTCAACCTGGACCTTTATCTGCCGCGCCAAGAAGCCGAACAGCAAGCGAGCCTGGGGGTTATCAAGGCCGCTGTTGCCGACGGCTCGGCTGAGCTTCTGCCTCAGGCATGGCTCGCGTCGTCAAGCGTGAATGGCAACCTAAGTATCGAGTCGCTGGAGCTTGCGGGCATGGCGTTCAGCGATACGCATCTCCAGTTGCAGGGCGATCAAGGCCTGCATCGGCTAAGCAATTTTGAAGCAGACTTTTACGAAGGCGAGTTGACCGCTAACGGGCGCATAGACGCCAGAGCGGAGGAACTGCAGTGGGCGCTCTCGCCCACGATACAGAATGTTCAGGTAGCGCCGCTTATCGAAACGCTCAGCGAGGGTGAAGAGGCCTCTCCGCTGAGGGGGCGACTTAATATGAGTGGTGATCTCACCTCGCGCGGTAATCAACGCGAGGCATTGCTGCGCCACCTGAATGGCGACCTGGAGGCCCGGTTAACGGAGGGCGCCATTCTTGACATCAATGTCTCTCAAGAGATGTGCGAGCTTGCGGCCCAGTTGGAGGGCGAAGAAGTCCAGCGTGACTGGTCAAGCGATACCGCCTTCGAAGAGTTTGCCGCCACGCTGCAGATTCGAGACGGCGTGGTGCAAAGCGACGATTTGCTGATTACCGTGCCGGGGATCGACGTAAAGGGCCAGGGCGAATACGACCTCACCAGCCAACGGTTTGATACCCAGGCCAATGCCAGGCTCGTGGATACCGCCGATGCCGCGTGCGATGTCAATCCTCGTCTTGAAGCGTTACCGTTGCCATTGCGTTGCGAGGGCCATATCAGCGATGCCCGGGGCGAGTGGTGCCGTTTTGATCGTGATGCCTTTCAGGGCGCTGTAGTCGAGCTCATTCAGAAAGAAGCCGGCGGGCAGGTAAGCAAAGCCCTTGAGGAGCGCCTGGGCGAATCCCTTGATTCACTTGACGAGCGTCTCGGTGAGGGCAGTGGTAATGCATTGCGTGAGGGGTTGCAGCGTTTATTTGATTAGTTGCCACCAGCCCGAACAGCGCCGGTGTTGAATCGGCGCTGTTTTTTTATATTAGCGCAATGCTTGATTAAGGAGTTTGCATGACGGACATGCCCGCGCCGCGGCTGGCCGCTGAGGTGTTTCAACAGCGCTTGCTGGACTGGTTTGATCGCTACGGTCGCCATGATCTGCCCTGGCAGTCGCCGAGAAGTGCCTATCGTGTCTGGGTCTCGGAAATCATGCTGCAACAGACCCAGGTAGCCACGGTCATTGCCTATTTCGAGCGCTTTATGGCGCGTTTTCCGACGTTGGAGGCGCTGGCCAAGGCCCCGCAGGACGAAGTGCTTCACTTATGGACCGGGCTTGGTTATTACGCCCGAGCGCGTAACCTGCATAAAGCCGCGCAAGTGGCGCTTGAGGATCACAATGGGGAGCTACCCACCGACAGCGTCGAGACGCTCATGGCGTTACCCGGCATCGGCCGCTCGACGGCGGGAGCGATTATCGCCCAGAGCACCGGGCGGCATGCTGCTATTCTGGATGGCAACGTCAAACGTTCGCTGACACGCTTGCATGCGGTAGCGGGCTGGCCGGGTAAGCCTGCCATAGAGCGCAAGTTGTGGGCACTTGCTGACTACTACACGCCCGACTCGCGCGTGGCGGATTACACCCAGGCCATGATGGATTTTGGCGCCACGCTATGTAAACGCAGCGCACCGCTTTGCGGGCATTGTCCTTTCAATGATGTGTGCCTGGCCTACGCGCGAGGCGAGACAAAGCGCTATCCCGAATCCAAGCCCAAGAAACCCTTGCCCACTCGGGAAACCATCATGTTGATGTTGTACGACCCTGACGGGCGGGTGTGGCTTGAACAACGCCCAGCAAGTGGGCTTTGGGGTGGGCTTTGGAGCCTGCCGCAGTTTGACAGCCAAAGCCAACTGGCCTCATGGTTGGATGACCATGTGCTGGCGCCTGAGCGTTTGCCGCCGTTGGCCCGTTTTCAGCACACCTTCAGCCATTTTCGCCTGGCGATTACCCCGCAGCCAGTCAGTTGCGATAGGCTGAAGGGCGTGCGCGAAGGAGGCGTCTGGTACGATCCCAGCCAACCCGCTGAGCTCGGCCTGGCCGCCCCCGTAAAGTCGCTGATCAATCAACTTACCCCTTTCACACTGACGTCGACGCCAGGACATGCGTGACCCTGAGTAACCGCCAGACCTAGGAGCTATCCCCATGCAGCAGACCGTATTTTGCCGCAAGTATCAACAAGAGCTGGAAGCCCTGCCGTTTCCCCCCCTGCCGGGCAAACAGGGCCAGGAAATCCAGGCAACCGTTTCCAAGCAGGCCTGGGAAGACTGGCAGGCTTTGCAAACGCGCTTGATCAATGAAAAGCACCTCAACATGCTAGACCCCGACGCACGCACCTACCTGATGGAGCAGATGCAGCGCTTTTTCGACAATCAGGAAACCGACCAGGCCGAAGGTTACGTGCCACCGTCGCAAGCCACGTAACTTGCCGACAAAACGGAAAGTTTTACAAAGGAGTTGACGGAAAGCCGAGATTCTTGTTTAATACGCACCGTTGGCAGCGGCCAGATAGCTCAGTCGGTAGAGCAGGGGATTGAAAATCCCCGTGTCGGCGGTTCGATTCCGTCTCTGGCCACCACACTGCTGGGGTATAGCCAAGTGGTAAGGCACCGGTTTTTGGTATCGGCATTCCCAGGTTCGAATCCTGGTACCCCAGCCATTGCTGACATTACGTGTAGCCGACATAGCTCAGTTGGTAGAGCAACTGACTTGTAATCAGTAGGTCCCGGGTTCGACTCCTGGTGTCGGCACCACTGAAAGTGGTTTTAAAAAGCACGTTAAAGAATCTTAAAAAGCCGCCTCCTCTAGGGCGGCTTTTTTGTGTGTCTACAAAATGTCCACTGCTGTAGGACATTGCCAACGGGGTGGCTTGGCGGCTTATTTCATCCGCCCGTTGGTGTGATCAATACCCCGTCATCTCCAGATAGCCAACCCCGATCTTTTCCTGCGTTTCTGCCTGGCGAACCACGACATCGCCTTCCCAGTAGGGTACCGAAGTGGGCATCCAGCGATTTGGGTGGCGTGCTTCGACGGTAAGCTGCAGGTCGGTGTCGGGCAGCGTCAGCGACCAGCGTGTGGGGATATCTCGGTTGGCGACGGTCTGCGTTGCCAACGGCGTCAGCGTGACGCGGTCGGCGCCGATGAGCTGGGTCTGCCCATCCGCCGAGATTAAATGAGCAAAGACATAGTCGCCCCCGGCTTCGCCGCCGCCTCTTAACCGGTAGGCCATCAGCTTGCGCCCATCGTCCAGATGCAGCGAAAACCAGTCCCAGCCGGTCTGTTCCGGGGTGAGCAGTTGGCTGCTCCATTCGCGGTCCAGCCAGCCTTGGCCGCTGACCTCGCGGGTTTCACCGTTCAGCGTGACACGGCCGGTGATGCTTAGGAACGGCTGGCTGTAGTAGCGCGATCCCTGACCCTCGACGGTTTTCGCATTAAACCCATTCTCTCCGTGCCAGATCAATGGGCCTTGAGCGCTGAGGTTAAGCGTGTAACCAGAACGCTCAGCACCCTCACCGCTGTAGGCCTGTAGGGTAAAATCCTCAAAGTTGGCGTCTGGCGGGCTTTCGAGTGACCAGTCATCAATCCAGGCCTGAAACGGCGCCGCTTCGACGCCCGCTTGCCCATTGGCGTGTTCACTGTGGCTACGCGCAAAGCGTTCGGCGGCCACATGTGTTTCTCCCCGAGAAATCCCCAGGTGCGCCATCCACACCTGGTCCACTGCCCATGGCGACGGCGCAGGGCGCTCGTCAGGGGGTGTCAGCGCCTGGCGAAACAGCGTCCATTGAAGACCGAGCGGCTGGCCCTGGTCGTCTTCAAGGTTGGCGGTCAGGTACCACCACTCGATGCGGTAGTCGGGGTGCGCCCCGTGATCCCGGGGGAAACTCAATGGCGTGGATGCATCCGCCTGAGCAAATTCCTCCGCGTTTGCCCCCAGCCCGGCAAACCCTTGGGGGGCCGAATCGGAAGGGGATTTCTGGCAGCCGATGAGGATTGCACATGCCATCGCCACGAGCGCAGTCGATAACCGGGAATAATTCATGTGGCCCCCTGGTTGAGCATCGCCTGGGGAGAGGTCCGCCACAGCTGAAGCGATGGCAGGGCGGCGGCAGTCACCGCCACGCCCAGCGCGGTGGCCAGGGTGATGAGTATATCCCAGGGGAAAAGGTAGAGCGGTAGCCGCCAGCCAAACGCAGCAACGTTGATGATGGCCACGAGCGTCCAGGTAATGGCAATGCCCAGCGGGATCGCGACTACTCCGGTTAACAATGCCAGCCCGCCGAGTTGAAAGAGCGGCATTAGGGTCAGCGTTTTACGCGGCACGCCAAGTGCCCATAGCGACGCCAGCTGGCGCTGTCGATCTCGCGCCTGGGCCAGTAGTGTCGCCAGCAGCGCTAATGCCGCGACGCCCAGTGTAAGGCCGTTCAAAGCACGGGTGATGGTAAAGGTGCGCTCGAAAATTTGCGTCGCCAGCCGTTTGATTTCCTGTTGATCGACCATCGCCTCCGGGGATACATCAAAACTATTCGCCAGTGCCTCACGTAAGGCCTGATGGTCAGCGCTGTCGTTTACTACCAGGCCTATTGAGGCAACCTCGCCGCCGAAGCGCTGAATAAGCACTTCTGTGGGTACCAGGATCTGCTGACGTGGGTTGCCGTAGTCAGGGTAAACCGCAGCAATCTCAAATGGTCTCGTCCCTTGGGGGGTATCCAGCGTTACTTCGTCACCTGGTGCAAGCTGCTGTGCCACGGCCATCTGCTCGTTGATAAACACGCTGTTCGCCGATAGCGACGCCCAGGCAGCGGACCTTCCTGAGATGGTATCAAGCAGCGGCCAGCGGTCGGTGATGGTGGCTGCCGGGGTGATGCCGAACAGCGCAATGCGCTCGCGGGCCCCCTGTTCCTGCGTATCGTCCACTGCCAGCAGGTCGACGCTGCCACGGGCGGTAGGCAGTGTTTCGGCAACGTCAGGCCGCGCATCGAGCCAATCCAGCATGGGGGCCAAGGTCGACGGCGAGGCATTGATATATAACGGGGCGGCCAGCCGCTGGTCCAGCCAGTCCAGGAAGGTAAGGCGAAAGCCACCGACCATGCTGCTGACGCCCAGGTTGGTGGCCAGCGCAATTAGCAGCGCCATCATGGCCAGGGAAAGGCGCGGCAGCTGTAGCTGAATATCGGCGACCGCCCAGTGGGCAAGCGGGTGACGGCGGAGCCACCGCTGCAGCAGGTGGAGCACCCCATTTATCAGCGGCGGCAGGCATAGCGCGCTGCTCAACAGTAGCGCGGCAACAAACCCAAAGCTGACCAGGACACCCTGGCCGGGCGGTAGTAGGCCAAGCCACAGTGCTAATCCCAGAGCGAGAAAGGCCACCCCGGCGGCACCAAGCGTCATGCGCTTTAGCTGGCGCTGGTAGGCTAGCCGCCATGCCTGGGACTGGCCCAGGGCCAGCACGTTGAGGCGAGCGGCCCGCCAGAGGACACCGCTACCCGCCAGCAGCAGGCCGCCGAAGGTAATCGCCAGACTGCCTACCCAGTAGTGCCATGGCAGTACCAGGCTTCGATTGACGTCGGCCTGATAAAGCGACGACAGCGTCGTGGCCACGTCAGGGAGTAGCTGGCCCGCCAGCCAGATGCCGCTGGCCAGCCCAAGCGCGGCGCCCAGCACGCCGAGTATCAGCAACTCGAGCAGCATGGCCATAACGAGTGTGGCGGCGGGGACGCCCAGGGCGCGCAGCGTTCTTAGCGTTGTCAGGCGCTGTTCCATGGCAAGCCCCAGTGCGGCCTGGACGATAAACAGGCCGACCACTAACGACAGCAGCGCCAGGGCGGTGAGGTTGAGGAGGAAGCTCTCGGTAAGCTGCTCAGGCGATGCCAGCGTCGCGGCCCGGGTAAGCCGGTAGCCTTCGGGCGCTGTTGATAGCGCACCCGGGGCGGTGACCAACTGGCTCAAGGTGTTATCGCGATCCAGCAACCGGGCGGCTGCGGCGATGTCCATCACCAGGGTATTCGGTGGGAGGTCGGCGCGCAGTGCCAGCGGGGGTAGGCGCTGGCTACTATTTCTTCCGGCACTATCTCCAGTGCTATTTCCAGGACTATCTCCAGCGTCATCTACAGAACTCTTTCCAGTACTGTCTCCCGTATTATCGACAGCAGGTGTCATGCCTGGCGCCTGCTGACGCGAAAGCCCCAGCAAGTCGAGCGTGTCGGGTGCGAGCCGGGTTTGCCAGGGCGGCGTGATAAAGGCTGTCAACGCGGTACCGTTGGTGCCCAGCGTGTTGCTGCTTGGCAAGGTGAGCGGGTCAATGCCGACGATGGTCAGGCGTTCCCCATCGATTTCCAGGGTGCCTTCCAGCATCGGCGAGACGGGCAGGCCGGCTCGCCGGAGGCTCAGGTAGTCCTCGCGGGTGAGCGGCTGGCCATCGCGCCGCGCCAGCTCGTCAACGTTGGCACTGAACAGCGCATTGGCACGGGCGTAGCTGTCCTTGGCGGTCGCGTTGACGGCTTGCACGCTGCTCCACAGGGCGCTTGCCACCCAAAGTCCAAGCAGCAGCATGGCAAGTTGGCCGGGATGGCGGCGATAGTGGCTCAGCAGGGTGAGCAGTACGCGAAGCATCATGGGGCATTATCCTTCAAGCGGCCCATATGCAGGCGCACCAGGCGACTCAGCGGTGCCGCCACGCGGGCGCTGTGGGTCACCATCAACAAGGCACAACGCGTCTCTTTTACCAGGTCGAGCAATAACATGAGGACGGTATCAGCGCTGTGCTCGTCAAGGTTGCCGGTGGGCTCATCCGCGAGCAACAGCCGGGGGCGAGCGGCCAGCGCGCGACCAATCGCCAGGCGCTGTTGTTGCCCACCCGACAGCTGCTCGGGGTAGTAGGCCTCGCGACCGGAAAGCCCTAGACGCGCCATCAGGTGGGCGGTCCATTCGGCGTCCTCGCGGCCCGCCAGTCGGGCCTGAAGTCGCAGGTTATCGATGACGTTCAGGCTGGGCACCAGATGGAACTGCTGAAAGACAAGTCCGAGATGCTCACGGCGAAGTCTGGCGCGTGCGGGTTCGTCCAGGGTAGAAAGCTCGTGACCGTCAATACTGATAAGGCCCTGATCGGGCAGATCAAGGCCTGCTGCCAGATGCAGAAGCGTCGATTTGCCACTGCCCGACTCGCCCATCAAGGCCAGGCTCTCGCCCTGGTCAAGCGCCAGGTCGATACCGTTGAGTACCGGGAGCTCTCCCTGCGGCGTGCTGAATGTTTTGTGAAGTTGCTGCAGGATCAGCATGAGACCTCCGGTGCTCAATAAAGTGTTTGATCATAAAGTATACAGGGGTTCTACAGGTGATTTTTATGGTGATGTTCTGTACTGGTATGGGTGGGCGTCGGCTTGAATCGGGTTAAACAGGCCATATAGAATTCATGAGCCCTTCTGTGCTTGCTTGCTCTAAAAGTGAATTTTTTTCACGTAACCCATGTTATGAACGGAGCGGGCATGCCTTGCAGGGGGACTGAGATTGTCTACCTTGTGCACTGCAAGATGATTGTTCTGAGAATGATCTGAAATTTAATCATACAAGGAGTGGATTAGATGACAGTCAGCAATACACCTCTCAATGTTTTAAAAACGCAGAAGCAGTACAGCGAAATGGCGGATGTACCGTCGGCGCAGCTTTCGATGGTCAAGGATCCTTATCCGTCGCGGTTGTCGGAAGCGCCTGCATCACTCTGGCAGCCGCGCCAGGAAGATGTTGTCAAAGGTCGTCACCTGACAGGTCCGCTTAGCCAGGCGCAACTCGACGAGTTCGAGCGTAAAGGGTTTCTGTTCATTCCCAACCTGATTTCCGGTTCAGAGCTCGATGAGCTGCGTCGGGAAATGCGGACGCTCATGAACAATGAAGACTATCGTGACAAGCCTTTCAGCATTACCGAGCCGGAAAGCCAGGAAATTCGTTCGTTGTTTGCCGTGCATCTTCTCTCGCAGCGCATGGATGAGCTCGCCCAGGATGAGCGCCTGGCGGGCGCCGCGCGGCAACTTATCGGCGCTGACCCCTATGTGCATCAGTCGCGCATCAATTATAAGCCGGGGTTTGCCGGTAAGGGTTTCAACTGGCACTCCGACTTTGAAACCTGGCACGCTGAAGACGGTATGCCCAACATGCATGCCGTGAGTGCCTCACTGATTCTGACAGAAAACCACGAATTTAACGGCCCCTTGATGTTGATCCCCGGGTCGCACAAGAAATTCGTGCCGTGCCTGGGGGAAACGCCAGGAGACAACTACAAAAGCTCGCTTAAAATGCAGGAAATCGGTGTGCCAAGTAAAGAAGCGCTGACGGAGCTGGTGGCCGAGCATGGCATCGAGGCGCCCAAGGGGCAGGCAGGCGGCCTGTTGCTGTTCGACTGCAACACGCTGCATGCCTCGAATGCCAACCTGTCGCCGGACCCCCGCAGCAACGTTTTTTTCGTGTTCAACCGCCCCGATAACCGTTGCCGCGAGCCTTATGCGGCGCCAGCGCAGCGTCCGAGCTTTCTTGCTCATCAACCTGACGACGACGCCCAGTCGTTAATAGAGGCAACCCGGTAACGACTCAGGTGTGGAACAATCGCATGGGTGGGGTAGACTGGTGCGCTTGCTACTATGTGTGCATCATAAGGAGTCACCCCATCATGCGTTTTGTTCCTCAATTTACCGATGGTCAAGCGTTTCCCTACGAGTTGGGCAAGGTTGTGTGTGTCGGGCGCAACTATGCTGACCACGCTAAAGAGTTGGATAATCCGGTTCCCAGCCAGCCACTGCTGTTCATTAAGCCGTCGACCAGCGTCGTGGATCTCCAGCAGCCGTTGTCACCGCCCTTCCATCGTGGTGAGATTCACTACGAGGTGGAACTGGCGCTTCTAGTCGGCAAGACCATCAGCGATGCGACGCCGGATGAAGCCAGCGCGGCGATTACCGGGCTGGGGCTGGCGCTTGATTTAACGCTGCGCGATATTCAAACCGAACTGAAAGAGAAAGGTCATCCCTGGGAGATTGCCAAGGGATTTGACGGTGCCTGCCCGCTATCCCCGTTTTTGCCGTTAAGCCGCGTGCCGAACTGGAACGCGCTGGCCTTCAAGCTGGAAATTGACGGCGAAGAACGCCAGCACGGTGAAGGGGCCGACATGATTTTCACCATCCCCACTCTGGTCGCGGAGATGAGCCGTCACTTCACCCTGGAAGCCGGTGATGTCATTTTGACGGGAACGCCTGCGGGGGTGGGCGAGCTGCCACGGGGCGCCAAGCTGCGCATGACGTTGACCGGTGGTTTGGACATTACCACCAGCGTGGTTGAGTGAGCCGTCGCCGCAAACGGCCACCGAGTCTGTCGGTGGCCGTTGCTTTGTAAAGACGGTAAGTCAGGGCTACTCCAGGTAGGTGTAGCCTTCCAATCCGTCGCTCAGGCTGGCGGCAAAGCGTGCCTGCTCACGGTCGGAAAAACCACTGGCCGCCAGCTGTTCGGTGAGTTTTTGCTTCAGGACCCGGGCATCGAAGTTCACGTAGGCGAGCACCTCGGCCACCGTATCCCCCGCCTGGGCATTGGAAAGCTGCCACTCACCTTCGGGGCCCAGAGCCGCATCCACCGAGTCGGTATCGCCGAACAGGTTGTGCAAATCGCCGAGAATTTCCTGGTAAGCGCCCACCAGGAAAAAGCCCAGCCAGCGCTCATCCTCGGTTTCCCACTCAGGAATCGGCAAGGTGCTTTCAACGCCTTGGCCATCCACGTAGCTATCGATGCGGCCATCGGAGTCGCAGGTGATGTCCTGAATAATCGCTCGACGCGTTGGGGGTTGATCCAGCCCGCTTAACGGCAGTACCGGGAAAATCTGTTCGATGCCCCAGACGTCGGGTACTGACTGGAACAGCGAGAAGTTGACGAAGAGTTTATCGGCCAGCTTCTCCGCGAGCTCATCCAGGATGTCGCGATGCGCCCGGTTGCGGGTATCCAGTTGGCCGCGCAGTCTCGCGCATGCGGCCATATACAGGCGCTCACCTTCGGCGCGGGCGTTGATATCACTGAGCCCCAGCACGAAGCGGTCCTGTAATTCGCTGACTGCCTGGAGCAAATCATGCCACGCTTCGACCAGCACGCGAGGCTCTTGAGGGTCTGCCAACTGCTCAAAGACCCGCCATAGCGCGGCCACTTGCAGGTCATCCTGTTGGGAACGCTCGGGCGGCGTGTCATCGATGCGTTCGTCGCCAATCACGTTGGTAATCAGTACGGCATGATGGGCGGTCAGTGCCCGGCCGGACTCGCTGATCAGGTGCGGCTGAGGCAGGTTGGCGTCCTGGCACAGTTGGGCAAAGGCGCTGACCACGTTGCGGGCATACTCACGCATTGAATAGTTGGCGGAACAGTCGCTGCGGGAGCGAGTGCCTTCATAGTCGATGCCCAGGCCACCGCCCACATCGACGGTATCAATCGGGGCGCCCAGGGTCATCAGGTTTTGATAGAAGCGTGCGCACTCCCGAAGGCCGCGCTGAATATCGCGGATATTGGCAATCTGCGAACCCAGGTGGAAGTGCACAAGCTGCAGGCTATTCAGGGCATCCTGGGCGCGCAGTGTTTCCACGACGGTCAGGATCTGGCTGGCGGTGAGACCAAACTTGGATTTTTCACCGCCGGTATTTTGCCATTTGCCTTTGCCGACGGAGGCAAGCCGGGCACGCAGGCCGATACGCGGTGTCACGTCCAGCTCACGAGCCTCTTCAAGAATGACATCGAGCTCCGAGAGTTTTTCTACCACCAGGTAAACCCGATGGCCGAGCTTCTCGCCCAACAGTGCCAGGCGGATGTACTCACGATCTTTATAGCCGTTGCAAACGATCAGCGAAGAGCCACCTTCTGAGAGGGCAAGCACCGCCAGCAGCTCGGGCTTGCTGCCGGCTTCCAGACCGACACGGCCACGGCCCCGTTCGGCGGTGGCCAGAATTTCTTCCACCACGCGCCGCTGCTGGTTGACCTTGATGGGGTAAACCGCCGTGTAGCCGCCCTGGTAGTCAAGGTCGTGCATGGCAGCGTCAAAGGCGCCGCATAGCTGTTCGACGCGGTCATGCAGAATATCGCTAAAGCGTACCAGTACCGGCAGGCGTAATCCGGTTTTCTGGAGTTGGCGTACAAGGCCACTCAGCGGGAGTGCTGGCCCCTCGGTATCGTTGCCTAAAGGGCGCACCAATGCCTGGCCCTGGTCATCCACGTCGAAGTAACCACTCCCCCACTGGTCAATGTTCCAGGTGCGACGAGCGCGTTGGGCTGAACGGTTGGTGGACGCTTCGCTCATGAAGATGCCTCGGGCAGTGGTAATGCACCATGGGTGATGCGCGCTTTCAGGATAGTGCGGAAACGGTCGGGGTCGTGGGGGGTCAAGTCGTGGGCGGGCGGGTCCACGTAAACCACCAGCAGGCGCGAGAGCCAGTAACGCAGCGCCGTCATGCGCAGCATGGTCGGCCATAGCGCTTGCTCATCTGCCGTTAACGAACGGCGGGCCTGATACGCGCTCAGGATGGTCGCATAGCGTTCGCCGTTCAAGGTACCGTCCTCGTTGGAAGCCCAGTCGTTAATCACAATGGCAAGGTCGAACAGCAGATCACCGGTGCAGCCATTGTAAAAGTCGATAATGCCGCCAAGCTCATCGCCTTCAAACAGCGTGTTGTCGCGGAACAGGTCGCCATGAAGCGCGCCCTGGGGCAACTCATCGTGTTGGGCGAAGGCACTTTCGAAGTCATCGACCTCGTCTTTCATCAGCGTCTGGTCGTCTGGGCTCAGGTAAGTCAGCACCCTGTGATGCATGACATGAAGCCAATGCAGGTCCCGCGGGTTAGGACGGTGGCCGGGGAAGCGCTTTGACACAACGTGCATTCGACCAAGGGTATTACCCAAAGCTTGGCACTGGGCCAGGTTGGGCGCCTCTGGATGACGCCCTGGTAAACGCGGAAACAGCAGCGCGGGCTTGCCGGCCAGGCTGTGCAGTGCGATGCCTTCGCGATCATGAACGGTGCCGGGAACCGGCAGGCGGTGTTCATCCAGGTAGTCCAATAACTCGACAAAAAACGGCAGCTCGGCATGCTCGCCCTGTTCGAACAGGGTCAATACCAGCTCGCGGCGGTCGGTGGTCACAAAAAAGGTCGAATTTTCCGTCCCCGCTGTCACGCCCTTTAGCGACAAGAAATTACCGACATCAAATTTTTCTAAAAACGTAGCGACCTGTGCGTCGCTAAGCGGAGTGAATACAGCCATGAGAATCTCGCCCAGGTTGCTAAGCCCATTATTGTAGCGGCTTGATGCGTCAGTTGGCAGCATTGTGTCATCTTGAATAACGTTATCGGGCCACCTTGGGTCTGCAGTGTGGCCGCTGAACGCGTATCATGAAGCAGACATCTTACTGTTTGCCAACAATGGAATTTGGTTATGGCCCGTGCTCCGATCGTGCTTGTCGATGGCTCCTCGTACCTGTATCGCGCGTTTCATGCGCTGCCGCCGCTAACCACCTCCAACGGCCAGCCTACGGGCGCCGTGAAGGGGGTGCTGAACATGCTCAAGCGGCTGATAAAAGATTATCCCGAAAGCCCCATGGCCGTCGTGTTTGACGCGCCGGGCAAGACCTTTCGCGATGACCTGTACAGCGACTACAAGGCCCATCGCCCGCCGATGCCCGACGACCTGCGCAGCCAGGTCAAGCCACTGCACGAGTGCGTGAAAGCCCTTGGTCTGCCGCTGCTGTGTATTGAAGGCGTTGAAGCCGACGACGTGATTGGCACCCTGGCCCACCATGCCACCCAGGCGGGGCGCGACGCGGTGATCTCTACTGGCGACAAGGACATGGCGCAACTGGTCAATGCCCACATCACGCTGGTCAACACCATGAAGGATGAGACCCTGGATGAAGCGGGCGTTGAGCAGAAATTTGGCCTGCCGCCCGCCTTGGTCATCGATTTTCTCGCCTTGATGGGCGACAAGGTCGATAACATTCCCGGCGTGCCCGGGGTCGGGGAAAAAACCGCCATAGGATTGCTGCAGGGCATGGGGGGTGGGCTGGATACCATCTATTCGGATCTGGATCGGGTAAAAACGCTGTCATTCCGTGGGGCCAAGACGTTGCCCAAGAAGCTTGAGGAACACCGCGAGCAGGCGTTTTTGTCTTACCAGCTCGCCACCATCAAGGTCGACTGCGACCTGCCGGTGGGGCTGGATGACCTGGATATTGCCCACCCCGACCGGGAAGCGCTGGTAGCGCTCTACAAGGAGATGGAGTTCAAGCAGTGGCTGAACGAGCTGCTGGAAGGCAAGGACGAAGGCGTTGACGACGTGAAGGGTGGCGAGCCCGCACCGGCTAATGCGGCTGATGATAGCGTTGCCACTCCCAGCGAGCGCCACGACCACGTGATTGTCGAGCAGAGTGAGTTTGATGCCTGGTTAGAACGCCTCAACAAAGCGGAGCGTTTCTGCTTCGACCTGGAAACCACCAGCCTCAACTACATGGATGCCGAAATCGTTGGCATTGGGCTGGCGCTGGAAGCGGGGGAAGCCGCCTATATTCCGGTGGCCCATGACTACCTGGATGCCCCGGCGCAGCTTGACCGCAAAGCGGTATTGTCTGCGCTGAAACCGTTGCTGGAAGACGTCCAGAAAACCAAGATTGGCCAGAACCTCAAGTACGATATTTCCGTGCTGGCCAACTATGATATTGACGTGGCGGGGCCGCTGGCCGACACCATGCTGGCCTCCTACGTGTTGAACTCCACCGCTACCCGCCACGACATGGACTCCCTGGCGCTGAAGTATCTGGGTGAAAGCACCATTTCGTTTGAAGACATCGCTGGTAAAGGCGCCAAACAGCTGACCTTCAATCAGGTCGCTCTTGAGCAGGCGGCCCCATACGCCTGTGAAGACGTGGATATTACCCTACGGTTACAGGAAACCCTGCGCCCCCAGGTAGAACGCGAAGGCCGCCTCGCCGAGGTGCTGGATCATCTGGAGCTGCCGTTGATCAGCGTGCTGTCCCGCATCGAGCGCAATGGTGTGGCGTTGGATGCTGAACGCCTTCATGCGCATAGCCAGCAGCTGGAATCGCGTATTCGCGAGCTGGAAAGCCAGGCGTATGAGCTGGCGGGACGCGAGTTCAACCTGGGGTCACCCAAGCAACTGGGGCAGATCCTGTTCGAAGAACAGAAAATCCCGGTGATCAAGAAAACCCCCAAGGGCGCGCCCTCTACGGCCGAAGCCGTGCTTGAGGAACTGGCGCTGGATTACCCGTTGCCGAAGGTCATTATGCAACATCGGGGGCTGGCCAAGTTGAAGTCCACCTACACCGACAAGCTGCCGCGTCTTTTGAACAAAGCCACCGGGCGTGTACACACCAGCTACCACCAGGCGGTGACGGCCACTGGGCGGCTGTCGTCGTCCGACCCCAACCTGCAGAACATCCCCATCCGCACCGAAGAAGGGCGCAAGATCCGCCAGGCGTTCGTGGCTCGCCCCGGCTACCGTATTGTGGCGGCCGACTACTCGCAGATCGAGCTGCGCATCATGGCCCACCTGTCGGAAGATAAAGGCCTGCTGGCAGCGTTTGCGGAAGGCCGCGATATTCACACTTCCACGGCCGCAGAGGTGTTTGGCACGTCGCTTGAGAAAGTCTCCGGCGATCAGCGGCGTAGCGCCAAGGCGATCAACTTCGGCTTGATCTACGGCATGAGCGCCTGGGGCCTGTCACGCCAGCTGCATATCGAGCGTAATCAGGCGCAGACCTATATCGATCGCTACTTCGACCGTTACCCAGGGGTAGCGCGTTACATGGACCGTATTCGCAGCCAGGCGGCGGAGGACGGCTATGTGGAGACCGTAAGAGGGCGCCGCCTTTACTTACCGGAAATTCACTCGCAAAACCGCAACCGCCGTCAGGGTGCAGAGCGTACCGCGATCAACGCGCCCATGCAGGGCACCGCGGCGGATATCATCAAGCAGGCGATGATCGATGTGGATGCCTGGCTGGCAGAGGGCGAGTTTGATGCGCTAATGGTCATGCAGGTGCATGACGAACTGGTGTTTGAAGTCGCCGAGTCTCAGGTAGAGAGCTTTATCAAGCAGGTGCAGCAGCGTATGCAGGGTGCCGCGCAGTTGAGCGTGCCGTTGATTGTGGAAGCGGAAAGCGGTGACAACTGGGATGAGGCTCATTGAAGCGGGTGAGCTATCGATATGAACCCATGCGCGGCCTTCAAAGGCGACGCATGGTGAAGGGATTAACTCTCGATGGGGGCGCGCCAGTCGTCAGACCCTGATGTGCCCGCGACAGTATGCTCCCAATCAATCTTGCGGTAAGACAGGGATACGTCCATCAACTGAGTAAACTCAGACTTGGTGACGTCCTGGGCGTGCGGCATGCGCAGGTTGATATCCACGATGGTGGCGTCGGTTAGCGACGTGGTGAAGAAATGCTCCTGCTTACCCTCTACCGACGTGCGGTACCACTTGAGCTCGACGTTGGGCAGCATTTCACCGGATGCCAGCGCGTTGTACATCAATGGAACGGCCTTGTTCAGCGCTACGGTAAACACAAAGGGTTTGTGGGCGCGCTGACCGGAAGGCTGGCCAGACTGTGGGTCGGTGGGAACCGTTACCACATGCTTGAATTCCTGCACCAGCATTTCATCTTCGTGACCTTCGACATAGATGTTGCCGACCGAGTCGGGAGTGAATGCGCCTGCCGTAATGTTGCCCTGAGACTGCCCTTCGATGCTGATATAACATGGGGTTGGCATAAGTCTGCTCCTTGACGGAATAAGTAAAAGAAAAACACCCAGTGTGGGCGCTTTAAGACAGCAACTATCATGCCTAAAATAAATTTTATTTTTATTTCAATAATTTAATTTTGTTATCGCATTTTGTTAATTTTAATTAGGCAATTATTTGCCTGGTTTTAAGCAAGTCTTTGCTCCTTGTGGCGGTATCTTGCCCGGTCTTTTATTGGTGTTTTTTATTGTATTGTTTTTCTTTGATTAGCGATCAGATTGGTCTTTACGCAATAAAAGATAAGTGGGTTTGTAGGAAAAAGCGGTCCATTTTTATAAGAGATTGACCATTCATATGTAAGATATTTCTTACATGGGATTTTTGGGCTTTGTTTTTCTGAAGTGAAATGGAAGTCAAAAGCGCCGAAATTCAGGAAAAGCTCCAAAGTCTTGTAAGCCAGCTGGATGGAAGTGGCTCGTCGTTGCTCAATGTCCGGGTTGGCGGCTATTGGTCAAGTCCGCTAAATTCCCGGGATTAATAACCATTCACAGTTGTAGGAAGCCTTTTGTTAGGCTCCGGGGCAGAGCGAACCACCATGGCTAAACAAGGCACTGTTGCGCCCAAAGAGCGCATCAATATCAAGTATGTACCGGCGACTGGTGACCAGCAGGCGGAGACTGAGTTGCCGCTCAAGCTGCTGGTTGTGGGCGATTTTAAGGGCAAAGAGGAAGAGGCGCCGATAGAAGAGCGGCAAGCCGTTTCCGTTGATAAAAACAACTTTCAGTCGGTCATGCGCGAGGCAGGTCTAACCCTGCAGGCGTCGGTGCCTAACCGCCTCGCTGACGACAGCGAAGAGTCGGGCGACATGGCGGTGGATCTGTCCTTCAAATCGCTCAGCGATTTCTCACCTGATTCGGTTGCCAAGCAAGTGCCAGAGTTGCGCCAGTTGGTCGAGTTGCGCGAAGCCCTGGTGGCTCTGAAAGGGCCGCTGGGCAATGTTCCTGCCTTCCGTGATCGTCTGCAGAAGTTGTTGGAAAGCGATGAGGCTCGACAGCAGTTGCTGGATGAGCTGGCGTTGCTGGATACCCAGGGCAAAGGCGAGTAACGCTTAGTCAGATAGATCTTTAAAGCGTGCGTTTCAGCGAATTCGGGGCGGAATGATGAGTAAAACAGCAAAGCAGCAGACTACGGCGGCAGAGACAGAATCAGAGGATGTTTCGCTGCTCGATCAGGTAATGGCCCAGACCCGCATGGCACCAGCCGATGAAGGGTATGACGTCGCCAAACAGGGTGTGGCAGCGTTTATTTCTGAGTTGCTTAAAGGCAGTGAAGCAACGCCTAGTGTCAATAAGTCGCTGGTCGATAACATGATCGTTGAGCTGGATCGCAAGATCAGCCATCAAGTCGATGAGATTTTGCATGAGCCGGGATTTCAGGAGCTCGAGTCAGCCTGGCGAGGTCTGAAGCTTCTCGTCGACCGCACCGATTTTCGTGAGAATATTAAGCTCGATGTGCTGCATGCCACCAAGCAAGAGCTGCTGGAAGACTTCGAGTTCGCGCCGGAAATCAGTCAGAGCGGCCTCTATCATCATGTTTATAATGCGGGTTATGGTCAGTTTGGTGGCGAGCCGGTAGCCGGAATAATCGGTCATTACGATTTTTCGCCTTCCACTCCTGACATGAAGTTGCTGCAGCATACCGCCGCGGTGGGCGCCATGGCGCACGCCCCCTTTATGTCATCGGTAGCGCCGTCGTTCTTCGGTATCGAGAGCTTCGAAGAGCTGCCCAACATCAAGGATTTCAAGGCGATTTTCGAAGGCCCCAAATACGCACGATGGCGCAGTCTGCGCGAGTCAGAAGACGCGCGTTATCTCGGGCTGACGGCGCCGCGCTTCCTGCTGCGCACGCCCTACGATCCGGTCGAAAATCCCGTCAAGACGTTCAACTACCGGGAAACGGTCAGCGAAGACCACGAGCATTATTTATGGGGCAACACCGCCTACCTGCTCGCCGAACGTCTGACGGACAGCTTCGCTAAATACCGCTGGTGCCCCAATATCATCGGCCCGCAAAGCGGTGGTGCGGTCGAAAACCTGCCCGTTCACACCTATGAAGCCTTTGGTCAGCTACAGGCCAAAATTCCCACCGAAGTGCTGATTACGGATCGTCGCGAATTTGAAATGGCCGAAGAGGGCTTCATTTCGCTGACCATGCGTAAAGGCAGCGACAACGCGGCCTTCTTTTCGGCCAACTCGGTGCAAAAGCCCAAGGTGTTTCCCAACACGGCCGAAGGCAAGGCGGCGGAAACCAACTTCAAGCTGGGCACCCAACTGCCTTACATGTTCATCATCAATCGCTTGGCGCACTACGTGAAAGTGCTCCAGCGCGAGCAGATCGGCTCCTGGAAAGAGCGTCAGGATCTTGAGCGTGAGCTCAACACCTGGATTCGCCAATACGTCGCTGACCAAGAGAACCCGCCTGCCGATGTGCGTAGTCGGCGCCCACTCCGTGCGGCTTCTATTCAGGTGTCGGATGTAGAGGGCGATCCGGGCTGGTATCAGGTCTCAATGGCGGTTAGGCCGCATTTTAAATACATGGGAGCTAACTTCGAGCTATCACTCGTCGGGCGTCTCGACAAGGAATAATAGGGACGGCAGGTCGATGGCAGCTAACAGCAACGGGCTATTAGGCACTCGCTTGTTCGAGCGTCTGGCTGCACCTCATCAACCGGTGAGTTACGAAGAAGACGGTCGGCTTGAAGAGGTCGTTGAGTCCATCAAGCGCCATCTGGTGGAATTGCTGAACAGTCATCCGGGGAATTGCGCCTGCGCGCCAGAATTGGGGTTGCTGGATTTTAACGATGCCACGATCGGCGTACTCGACCTGGAGCTCAGCATCCAGCAGGCGATCCGGCAATGCATTGAGCACTTCGAACCGCGGGTAAAACGCGTGGATGTTGAGGCTTTGCCCAGTGCAGGCGATCCATTGCAACTGCGTTTTCAAGTCCATGCCACTGTTGCGCTTGGGAAAGCGAGTGCCCATACCACCATCGACCTGTTGCTTAACAACAAGCGTTATCAGTGTCTCAACTGATGGGCTGAGGGGCACGCATGCTCAATCGCTATTATCGAGATGAACTCAACTTTCTGAAGCGTCAGGGGCGGGAGTTTGCACAAGCAAACCCAGGCCTAAGCCGCTTCCTGTCTGAACGTAGTACCGACCCGGACGTCGAGCGCCTGCTGGAAGGGTTTGCCTTTTTAACCGGTCGTATGCGGGAGAAAGTGGAAGACGAGTTTCCTGAGCTCACTCATTCGCTTATCAGCATGCTGTGGCCGAACTATCTGCGGCCCGTGCCCAGCATGACGGTCGTGCAATTTACCCCAGCGTGGCATGCGTTAAGCCATCAGCAGCCCGTTGCAAGAGGTACGTCGCTTGCCAGCACGCCCGTGGAAAATACCGCCTGTTTATTCCGCACCTGTCACGACGTAACGCTATACCCGCTAGCTCATAGTGGTGTGAGCGCACGGCATACTCGTGAAGCCTCAGTGGTCGAGCTGGCGATGGATGTGCACAGCGACCAGCCGATGGACGCCATGGGGATTGAGTCGTTGCGGCTGCATCTAGGCGGCGATGCCTATACGGCAAGGACGTTGTACCTATGGCTTAACCATTACCTGACACGCGTCGAGTTGGACGTTGATGGCTGGCAGCAATCCCTGCCCGCCGATGCACTTCAAGCAGTCGGTTTTGAGCGTGATCAGGCGCTATTGCCCTACCCCCGTAATGTGCATCAGGGCTATCGGATTTTGCAGGAGTACCTTTGCTTTCCCGAAGCGTTTCACTTCTTCGATGTCACAAGGCTGAACCAGTACTTACCGCCAAGGCCCGCGGAAAGGGTCACGTTACGTTTTGAGTTTTCGCGCACCCTGCCGACGGATGTACGGGTTCAGGATGAACACCTGGCGCTTTATTGCACACCGGCGATTAACTTGTTCAGCCACGATGCCGAGCCGATCGATCTGAGTGGTGAGCGTAGCGAGTATCGTCTGCGTCCAAGCACACGCTCACCGTCGCATTACGAGGTGTTCAGTGTGGACAATGTTCACGGTTGGGTAGGTCGGGCAGGCCAACAGGGTGAGCCCCGGCGCTACGTGCCCTTTGAAAGTTTTCAACATCAAATAGAGCGCGACCGGGGGCGCGAAGCCCTCTATTACCGTTTACGAGTGCGTGACAGCCTGCGTAGCGATGGCTTTGACCACGATATCGCTTTTATTCGGGGCGACGAGCAGGCACACCTTGAAAGCCGTGAAACGATCTCATTGCAGTTGACTTGCAGCAATCGTGAACTGCCAGAGCAACTGACGGTGGGCGATGTTTGCGTGCCGACTGAGAGCAGTCCTGCCTATGCCGATTTTCGCAATATCACCCGTCCGACGCCTGTGTTGCGACCCGCACTGGATGATGGACTGCTCTGGATGCTGATCTCCAATCTGTCGCTCAACTACCTCTCGTTACTGGAGCGTGATGCCCTGTGTTCGGTGCTGCGAGCGTATGACTTTCGCGCGCTTGTCGATCGTCAAGCAGAGCGCATTGCCCAAAAAAGATGGGCAGGCATCGTTGATATCGAAACGCAGTCGGTTGATCGGCTGCGCAAAGGGATGCCCATACGTGGCCTTCGCTCAGTGATGACCTTGGATCAGGACGCCTTTGGTGATGAAGGCAGTTTGTACCTGTTTGGCAGTGTGCTGGCGCGGTTTTTCTCTCTTTACGCCAGTATCAACTCTTTTCATGAGTTGCATGTTGTTAATCGACATAACCAAGAGCGCTACACATGGAGTTTACAGGCGGGGCAGCAGCCCCTGATGTAGCGCTAGCGCCTCTCATTAAGGAGGCGAGACGTTACGAGTTTTTCCAGCTGGTTGAGCTCCTGCACCGTCATCATGGCGATGATTTAGAGCAGGGGCCTGGCGGTAGCGTGCCTTCACGGCAGCGCGTGCGCTTCAAGGCATCGGCTTCATTGGGTTTCCCCGGTAGCGATGTGCTGAATCTGGCGATGAACGAAAGTGGCCAGTACGAGATGAAGGTCAGCTTTCTGGGGCTGCAGGGCGCCCAGTCGCCGCTCCCAAGCTATTACCTTGAAGCGCTGGCCCATGAGTCAGCACACCAGGAAGGGGCAGCGGGCGATTTCCTGGATTTTTTTAATCATCGCCTGCTAACCCTGATGCACCGCAATTGGCGCAAATACCGCCACTACGTGCGTTACCAGGATGATGCCAAGGATGGGTTTTCAGCGGCGATTTTTGCGTTGGTGGGGCTGGCCGACGGTGATCTACGCGGCGAGACACCGATCAACTGGAGCAAGATGCTGGCCTACGCAGGTCTGCTGGCAGGCCGCTCGCGTTCTCCCGACGTGGTATGCGGCATTGTCGGTCACTGTTTTGACCTGGATCAGGTAGAGGTTGATGAATGGGTGTTGCGTTGGGTCGACATACCCCCCGATCAAAGAAGCCGCGCGGGCCTTGCTGGTATGACCTTGGGCGAGAACGTGGTGGCCGGGGAGCGTGTTGCCGACGTCAAGGGCAAATTCGCGCTGTGCTTACGGGGCTTGAGCCTATCTCGTTTTAGAGACTTTTTGCCCGACGGTGAGGAGCACCATCCTTTGAAAACGCTGGTGAGTTTTGTACTGCGTGAGCCGCTGGCCTATGACCTTGAACTTGAGCTGTTGCCCAGCGCTGTCAAACCCATGCGTCTGGGGGATGGTGGTTCGTGCCAGCTTGGCTGGACCACCTTTGTCGACCCAGAGAGCGGTGATAACCCTAGTCGTCGCCGCGTGCGCATCCAAATGACGAGTTAAGCCATGAATGCCATTCAGACCGATGCCATCACCCTGGTGGTCATCAACAGTGAAGCGCTCGAAGGGCGCTCGACCAGCAGCTTCGTCTTCCGTGGCGGCGGTGGCACCTTGGGCAGCGGCGCGCACGATAACTGGCTGCTGCAAGACCATAGAGGGCGTATTCGGCCAGGTCATGCTGACATTACCAGAATTGACGGGAAGTTTTGCCTCATCGATAGCAGTGGGCAAACCTTCATCAACCGCTCGACCTTGCCTTTGGGGCGTGGACGGAAGGTGGCGCTGCGTGACGGAGACGAGCTGTTGATCGGTGAGTACCGCTTGAAAGTGCATCTTGGCGATCGTCAGTCCTGGCAGCCTGGTGCGCACTCCCTCGCTACTCTGGTTGATGAGGAGCACGAAGACGTCACCGTTCACGGACATGCGTCGCCGGTGGGGAGCCACGGTCCCAGTCGTGAGCAACCGCAGCGCCAAGATCCTATCGAAGCGCTGGGCGGCGTCATTCCCGGGTCGTTGCAGCACGACCCGATGGTGGCGTTGGAAGACGATGTTCCCAGACCGGCCATGTTGGAGTCGGTCGATACCCTGCCTGTTTCTCAGCGCCATGAATATCAGCAATGGGCTCAGCAAGAACGCCGTCGCGAGGCGGTGAGCCTGCCAGACATACCCTCAATTAACGGCCAAAAAACACACAGGAGCAATGACATGGATGAGCGGCAATTAGACGACCTGGAACGCTCGGTGGGTGAGCAATTGGAAGACCGTTGGCAAAAGCCAACGTCGCGCTCGCTAAGCCATGTTGGTGCTGACCCATTACTGCGGGGATTGGGGATTGACCTGCCTTTTCGGGACAGTGAAGAGCAACAAGCTTTCCTGGAAGAAGCGGGCCAAACCCTGCGTGCCGCCATCGACGGACTGCGGGTATTACAGCAGACCCAAAATGACAGTAAGTACCCGCTACGTGATCGGCGCCTGCAACCGATCGAAGACAATCCGCTGCGCCTGGGACAGTCTTTTGAGGAGACGGCTGAAACCATGCTGTCAGCGTCCCGCAGTCCAGTGCACCTCTCGGCACCGGAAGCCGTGGCCGAGAGTTTGCGTCACCAAGGCCAGCACCAAGCGGCGGTCGAAGACGCCATTGGCCACGCATTGAGCGCCATTCTGGACGCCTTTTCCCCCGAGGCGCTGCTTAAACGCTTTCATGCCTATCGCGGCGCCGGAAATCGTATCGATAACGAAAGTGGCTGGGCGTGGGAAATGTATGACCACTATTACCGTGAACTGAATTCTGACCGGCAGCAGGGGTTTCAAAAGCTGTTTTGGGAGGTGTTTGAGCAAGCCTACGACCAGTCTGTGCGTCGCCAGCAGCGGGAGGACGCATGACTGCGCCAGGTATCGCAAGGCTTGTCGGACTGCTCTGTCTCACCTTGCTGCTGACAAGCTGCGCGTCGACTCGGGAAGCCACCAGTAAAGCCTGGCAGGTCATGAAGGACCCCGACATCCCGGTGGGTTATCCCGGCGATCAGCCTACCAAGGTTGACCTCAGCATGCTGGCGGAACCCGACGTGAACCCTAACGTGGAAGGCGAGGGGACACCGCTTCGCTTCCAAGTCCTGCAGTTGAAAGATGATTCAATGCTAATGGCCGCGGATTTAGGTCAGTTGGAAAACGACCTGGAAGACACCCTGGGCACGAATTACCTGGCCCACGATGACTTTACGTTGCTGCCGGAGCAATGGAAGTTCTACGCGCCCTTTGAGGTTGATGAAAACACTCGCTATATCGGGCTGATTGCGTATTACGCCTCCCCCAATGAGGCGGAATGGAAGAAGGTCGTCAAGGTGAAAAGCCGTGGCGAACACTATCACCTGCTGGTTCACCTCCGTGACAGCGAAGTTGAGTTAAGGAAGGAGGGGTAATGGCCAGCCGGAATCGTGTGGTTTGGAGCGAGGGCTTATTCATTAAGCCTCAGCACTTCCAGCAACAGCAGCGCAGCCTGGAAGGGGTGTTGGATACGCGCTTAAAGGGGGTAAGCCATTATTTATACGGCTTCCTCTCGCTGGAACTCAATAATGAATTCCTCAGTTTTGGCCGCATCGCCATCAGTCGGGCAAGTGGCGTCATGCCCGACGGCGTGGCGTTTCATCTGCCAGGCGATGACGTTGAGCCTGCGCCGCTGGAAATCAGCGATGCCAGTATTACCAATCAGATTGTGTACCTTGGCCTGCCGCTGGCAACCGATGGCATCGGCGAAGTGCGTTGGCCTGAAGACAACTTGCCGGCGCGCTACCGGTTATTGTCGCGCAGCGTGCGTGATCTGCATTCGCAGGAGGGCGTGTCCACCGATATCAATGTCGCTCGGGTGTCGCCCCGCTTGCTACTCGAACGCGATGACCGCAGCGGCTACGCCTGCCTCGCCGTTGCGCGCATTGTTGAGCGTCGCCCTGACGGCAGCCTGGTACTTGATGAGCAGTTCTTGCCAACCCTGCTCAACGTGCAAGCGGCACCTGGGTTGCAGCGCTTTGTGGGCGAAATGGCCGGGTTGATGCGCGAACGCGCGCGTAACATTGCCCAGCGCCTGTCCACGCCGCATCAGGCAGGCGTCGCTGATGTCTCCGATTTTATGTTGCTGCAACTGCTTAACCGCGCCCAGCCGCGTTTTCAGCACCTCGCTCGGTTGGGTCAACTGCACCCTGAGCGACTTTACGACACCATGCATGAAGTGGCCTGTGAACTCGTCACCTTTACTGACGAATCACGGCTGCCCCCAGAGTGTCCTGCCTACGACCACGATCACCCCGAAGGGGCCTTTCATCCGTTGATGAAAATGCTTCGCCAGGCGCTGTCGACGGTGCTCGAACCTCGTGCCGTGGCTATCCAGCTGCAGACACGACGCTATGGCCTGCTAGTGGCACCGCTGTCTGACCTGAGCCTGATCGAATCTGCGGAGTTCATTCTCGCCGTGCGCGCCGACATGCCCAATGAACGGCTACGCAAGCTGTTTTTACAGCAAACCAAGGTGGCGAGCGTCGAGCGAATCCGCGATCTCATCAGCCTTCAGCTACCCGGCATTCCGCTTGAGCCGTTACCGGTGGCTCCCCGCGAACTGCCCTATCACGCTGGCTATAGCTATTTCCAGCTCGACCGTCAAAGCGAGGCGTGGGGCATGCTCAACGGTGCCAGCGGCTTCGCTTTTCACGTCGCCGGTGAATTTCCAGGGCTGGAAATGCAGTTCTGGGCTATCAGGAGTTAAACCATGCAGCAGCTTGCCACCGATTCGCACAGCTTGAGCCATTCCCAGGCACCTAATGACAGCGTGCGTCATGAGGATCTAATTAACGAGCGTGGTTTGGAGCATTTGATTCATAGCCACGCCGAGCAGCTGGATGCTGATGAGGATTATTGGTTCCGCCTGCGCGGCCATAACCTGAATCCATTGGTTGATGCGGCCAGCAGCCTGCTGGGCATGGTGGTCAGGGTGCGGCAACTGGATCAGGCGGGCGATATTGAGCGCCTTTACCGTCAGGTTGTCGATGAAATCGCTGCGATTGAAATCGAGCTGACCGAGCAGGGCTATGACCGTGCCACGCTTCTCGCCTATCGCTATGTGCTGTGTTCATTTATCGACGAGGCCGTGATGGGCATGCCCTGGGGGCGGCAAAGTAAATGGGCCGAACACTCGCTGTTGACCCGTTTTCATAACGAAACCTGGGGCGGCGAAAAAGTGTTTTCGATTCTTGCCCGCCTCCAGCAAGAACCCCAACGCTACCGAGATATGCTGGCGTTCATTTACCTTTGCCTGTGCCTGGGGTTCGAAGGTCGTTACCGGGTGATGTCTCACGGTCGCGAGGAGTATGAGCAAGTTGTCAGGGCCTTGGGTGACCAGTTAAACAGCCTGGAGGAACCAGGTGAAGAAGCGTTAACCCACCCCCTCGATAATGTCGTGCAGGGGCATCAACGCCGTTCTACCCATTTCCCTACCTGGGGCATCTTTGCGCTGTTTGGTATCGCCATGGTCGGCGTTTATTGGGGCTTTTCCTGGTCGCTGGACCAACAGGCGGCACAAATTACCTCGCTACTTAATCAACTTTACCGTTAGGAGAAACCATGCTCAGGGTAGAGCTACCAGCGCTGATTGGCCGTCTTAATACGATTGCTCGCCAAGGCCTAGAGCAGGCCGCGTTACTGTGCGCGCAACAGCAGGCGCCCGAGGTGACGGTGGGGCATTTGTTGCAAGCCATGCTGGATCAGCCGCTGTGCGATGTCCGCGCCATATGTGAACACCTGGATATGGATATTGCACCGTTACGCGCGCAGTTGGCGGAAGAAACACGCCCGCCCCGCGAGGTAGAGGTGGCGACGCCGAGCTTTTCACCGCTTTTGGTCGAGCTGCTTCAAGATGCCTGGTTACTTGCTTCCACCGAGTATCAGCACCCAACCCTGCGAAGCGGCGCTGTATTTACCGCACTGCTGCATAACCCGGAACGCTATCTGGGGGCAGGTGTGGTAAGGCTGCTGGCCGACATCAATCGGGAAAGCCTGCGCCGACATTTGGATCCGATAACCGCGCATTCAGCCGAGGCTCCCCAGGACGAGGTAACGGGGCACCCACGCCAAGTGCCCGCTGATACTGACGACAGTGCGCTGGCCCGTTTTGCCACGTCGCTCACCGAGCAGGCGCGTCAAGGCACGCTCGACCCTGTATTGGGACGCGACCCTGAGATCGACCAGATGCTCGATATCCTTGGGCGTCGACGCAAAAACAATCCCATCGTGATTGGCGATGCCGGGGTCGGCAAAAGTGCTGTCGTTGAAGGTCTCGCGTCGCGCATTGTGGCCGGTCAGGTGCCTGCGGCGCTTGCCGATGTCGAGCTGCTTGCGCTGGACCTTGGGGCCCTGCAAGCCGGGGCGGCTGTCAAAGGTGAGTTTGAGAAACGACTTAAAGCCGTTATTGATGAGGTCAAGAACGCACCGCGTCCGACACTGTTGTTTATTGATGAAGCGCATACTCTGATTGGCGCTGGTAACCAGGAAGGCGGGGGGGATGCGGCCAATTTGCTCAAGCCCGCACTGGCGCGAGGGGAGCTGCGCACCATCGCCGCCACTACTTGGCGGGAGTACAAGAAATACTTTGAAAAAGACCCGGCGCTCTCGCGGCGCTTTCAACCTGTCACGCTGTCTGAGCCCAGTATTGATCAAGCCCTGGTAATCCTGCGGGGCTTACGGGATGTCTATGAACAGGCCCACGGCGTCCTGATTGGCGACAGTGGCCTAAGAGCGGCAGCGGCGCTGTCCGCCCGCTACCTGGCCGGTCGGCAATTGCCGGATAAGGCGATCGACGTGCTGGATACTGCCTGCACGCGACTGGCACAAACGCTTGATACACCGCCGCGAAAACTCAGCCATCTACAAAGCGAGCATACCGCGGCGCTGCGCGAACGCGACCAGCTTGCTCGTGAAACGCTACTGGGTCGAGACGTCGACGTAGCGCGTCGTCAGGAACTCGACGAGCGTTTAGCCAAGCTTGACGATGAACTGGCGACGCTGGAAGCGGCCTGGGGCGAGCAGCGTGAATGTGTCGATGCCATCGTCGCCTTGCACCGCCAACTACTCGATGACGACAGCCATGCCGAAGACCCGCTTTCTTCTTCCTTGCATGCCGAACTGGCGGCGCGTGAACAGCAGCTAGCCGACCTGCAGCAGACCTTTACCCTGGTCAATCCAAGCGTTGAAGAAGCGCAAATTGCCCAGGTGATTGGCGACTGGACCGGCGTGCCGGTTGAGCGGATGACCAGCGATGAATTAACGCGGTTGACAGCGTTACCTGCCTATCTGAGTGACATGATTCAGGGACAAGAGGCTGCCATTGAGCGCATCCACCGTCATCTACTGACCGCGCGTGCCGATCTGCGTCGCCCTGGTCGGCCGCTGGGTGCCTTCCTGCTCGTTGGCCCCAGTGGGGTAGGCAAGACCGAAACCGTGGTACAGATCGCCGACCAGTTGTATGGCGGTCGCCAATTTCTTACCACGATCAACATGTCCGAGTATCAGGAGAAGCACACCGTATCCCGCCTTATCGGCTCGCCGCCCGGTTATGTCGGTTTTGGTGAAGGTGGGCTACTGACAGAGGCGATTCGTCAGCGCCCTTATTCGGTCGTTCTGCTGGACGAAGTGGAAAAAGCCCACCCCGATGTGCTGAATCTGTTTTACCAGGCGTTTGATAAAGGCGAGCTGGCGGATGGGGAAGGCCGACTGATCGACTGCAAGAACGTGCTTTTCTTCCTCACCTCCAACCTGGGTTATGAAACCATTGTCACTCACCGTTACAACCCCGCGGCACTCGACGATGCGCTCTATCCGCAGTTGGCCGACTTCTTCAAGCCGGCTCTGCTGGCACGTATGGAAGTGGTGACTTACTTACCGCTAGAGGGCGATACCCTCCGCGCTATCGTCAATGCCAAGCTTGCCACCCTGGCGGCGCGCATCCGCGAACGCCACCGTCAGGCAGATGTGGTACTGGATGACGCGCTGGTCGAGGCGATCTGCGCCCGGGCAACGCGTAGTGAAAATGGCGCGCGCATGCTGGAGTCGGTGATCGACGGCGAGTTGCTACCGCCGCTCTCCCGTGCACTGCTTGAGCGGATGGCGCGTCGTGAAAGCGTGGCCAGCGTTGTGTTGGGGGTCGATCCTGACCACGGCAGCTTTACTGCGGAGGTCGCCTGACACCATGACGTCTGCTGCCGATGCCACATCCTCTGCCAAGAGCGCGTTATCAGCTGAACTGGCGGCTATGCCATTGGCATTGATGCTGGTGGAAAGTCGCTCAACGTCGATGTTGCGCCAGCGAGCAGCCCAACTGCTGCAAGACCACCTGGGGCTGGCATCGGCCGAATGCCTGTATATCGATGGCAGCGGCCGCTGGCTGGGGCGAGATGGCGACGACGGGCAGTTTGATTGCAGCGATTTCAAGCACCCCTATGCCCACGTCATTCGCAGCGGCAAAGCATTGACCCTGAGCGTCGCCGATGCACGCACGCGCCTGGATGATGCCACTTTCCAGCAACAGGTGGCCGCACTTGGCGCAGGCTCGTACCTGCACATCCGCCCCTTGCGGGCGGCCGACAACGACCCCATCTGGCTGGGAGTGATGGTGTTGGTAGGTACCCAGGCAAGGCTAAGCAGCCTGACGGCAGACCCCGGCATGGTGGCGTTTGATGCCTTGCTGTGCCGTGTATGGGCCCGATTGGCCCGGGAGCAGGGGGAGCGTCAGCGCTCCCGCCTGCTGCAAGATTCGCTTGCCAAGCTCAACGATGGTGCCCGTCGCCAGGCACTGGCCGACCAGCTCGCCGACGACCTGCTGGGTCAGTCGTCAGCCATGCAAGCACTGCGTCGGCATGTGGTGCGTGCGGCCGAAACAAATCTGGCAGTCCTCCTCCAGGGTGAAACCGGCACGGGCAAGGACCGGGTGGCACGGGCTATCCATCAGCTTTCAGGACGGGCAAAAGGTCCCTTCATGGCGATTAACTGTGCCGCCATTCCCGAAGCGCTGCTTGAGTCGGAGCTTTTTGGCCATGCCAAGGGAGCTTTTTCCGGGGCCGACCAGGCCCGCGAAGGACTCATCAGCCAAGCGGACGGGGGCACGTTATTTCTTGATGAAATCGGTGATATGCCGTTAGCCCTGCAAGCGAAACTGTTGCGTGTGCTGGAAAGTGGCCGCTACCGACCGCTCGGGGCCAGTGAAGAACGCTGCGCGAATTTGCGCCTGGTGGCGGCTACGCATCAACCGCTACGTGAACAGATTCGTGAGCGGCGGTTCCGCGCAGACCTTTACTACCGGTTAGGCCAGTTCCCCCTTGCATTGCCACCACTTTGTGAACGGCGCGACGATATTGCCACGTTAGCCCAGTCCTTTATTCGCGACTTTTGTGAACGCGAAGCACGTGACGAAATGGGTATTACCCCCGCCGCACTGCGCCTGCTGTATCGCCGCGATTACCCGGGCAACGTTCGCGAACTAAAAAACGTGATCGATTATGCCTGCGCCATGACGCCTCAGGGCGCTGATATCGACGCTTACCTGTTGCCGGGTGAGCAAAGCGATCAAGCCTCATCGGAGGTGACGGAAGACGCTGGATTCGCACTACCCGATGACATTGATGACCTGCGCCAGGCCCTGCGCGATGTCGAGTCCGCCATTATTCGCCAACGTTTGCGGCGGTTCGGGGGCAATCGTGCCCAGGTAGCAGAAAGCCTCGGTTTACCCAAGCGAACCCTGGCCCATAAATGCCAGCTATTAGAACTGGATACCAAATGAACACGATGTTGTTAAACCGCCACGTCTTAGCCGGTGGTTTGCTGGTGCTATTAACGCTATTAAGCCACCCCTCTCGCGCAGAAGGTCGCACAGCGTTGCTGGAAAAGGCCCAGGCATGTGCCGAGGAATCCTCTCGTTTAGAGCGCCTGAACTGCTACGACGCGCTGTTTAAAACGCCAACGCCAAGCGGTGACACCAGTGAGCTGCCCGCGTTATGGCACGCCATTGAACGCCAGGAGGCGGCGCGCGCCGGCGACGACATGGGGTTGACCGTACGCGAAATGGGTAGCGACGTGCTGATCAGTGTGCCCGCATTAGGCACGACACCACCCAGGCCCGTCATGGTGATGGCCTGTGAAAATCTGATTACCCGGTTTCAACTGCATATGCCGGTAGCCATTGATAGTGCCCGAGTGACGCTTGAGCTTAGCGGTCATGGAGGCGTCATTGAGCAGCAGTGGCGGGTTCGTGACGGCGGGCAGGTGGTTAGCGGCGGCCGCGGTTTACCAGCCATCGATACCCTTCGCCAATTACTTGGTGCTGAGGAACTGACATTACGCAGTGATGAGAGTGCCTTGGACGGGCTGCGCTTTGATGTATCAGGCCTTCGTGAGGATATTCAACCACTGCGCGATGCGTGTCGCTGGTAAAGGAGTCATCCAATGCGCATCACCGTTGAAGATCATCTAACGCCCGTATTGGCTCCGCTGGACGTTAACGATGAGGGGTACCCCGTCGGCGAGCCGCTGGAAGACACCCATGACTACCTAGCGCTTGATGAAGAAATGATGAAGGTAGGCTCGTTACAGCATGCCCACGTTGACTGGGATACCGCTGAAACGCTGGCCATACGAATGCTGAGCGGCAAAGGCAAGGATCTAAAGGTGTTGGGGCACTTAGTGCATTGCCTGCAGCAGGGCGGGAATGGCGTGCGTTTTGCGCTTTCGCTGCGTCTGCTTGCCCGCAGCGTTGGCCAGCCCTGGTGGCCACAGGCTTACCCGTTTACGGGCAGCCGGGGTGCCAAGCTACGTAACCGTTTATTTCAGCAGTTTATCCAGCGCAGCGTGAAGTTGGTGTCGAGTCTCGATTTTCACAACGCAGAGGATGAATTCGAGGCCTGCCAGGCATCGCTTGAAGAACTCCAGCAGCAAGCAGAAGCGAACGCGTTGCCTGGGCAGAACCTGGATGAGCTGAGCCGACAATTGCTTGCCCAGCGGCCGACAGCATCAACGTCCGCTGCCGAGACAACATCGTCGAACAACACGGTGACAGACCAGCCTGACGGGGGTAAACAGGCGGCGGCAACAACGCAGACCTCTTCAGCCAAGGCGCCTGAGCTGCGCATGGAAGCCGGAAACGAGCGCTCGAATCGTCAAAGCTTGCTGAAGATGGCCGATTTCCTGCTCGAACAAACCCCCGGTGAGCCTTTGGCCTATCGGCTGCGTCGTTTCGCGATCTGGGGCGCGATTCAGGCACTTCCCAATGCCAGGGAGGACGGTAAAACCGAACTGGCGCCTGTTTCAGCCGACCGGGTTGCCGATTACCGCGAAGCGATTGCACGGGGAAGCGATCACGATCTGTGGGAGCGCATCGAGAACAGTCTGACGTTAAGCCCTTATTGGCTGGAAGGCCATCGCCTGAGTGCGGGGGTTGCGAAACAGTTAGGACACCCCCGCTGCGCCGAGGCGATTCGCGAGGAAGCCCAACGCTTTGTGGAGCGGTTATCGGGTATCGACGCCCTGGCCTTTAATAACGGGGTGGCGTTTATCGATGATGAAACAAAACGGTGGTTGTTCAGCGGCTCGCAGGGGGCGGGAGCACCGAGCGACGGTGGGGAAGCTTGGCAGGCAGGCTTGCAAGAGGCTCGCGATGCCATGGCGGATGGCAATGTCGGGGCCGCGTTAAAGGTGCTTGATCAAGGATTGAGTCGTGCCCGCTCGCCACGCGATAGCGCCTATTGGCGTTTGGCAAGCGCGGATTTGTTACATGAAGCGGGACTGGAAAGTCTGGCTCAGCAGCACTACCGAACGCTCTACCAAACAGTCACGGCGCTGGCGCTAGAGCAGTGGGAGCCGACATTGGTCTCGCGGCTGGAAGCCGCACTCAATGCGTCGCACTGACAGTATCGTTAATACAAGGGACGAGGGATAAAGGCTAATGTGGTCAACGTTAAAATCAAAGCTGGGCCGCTGGGTGCCGGGTCTATCGAGAGCACAGACAGCGCACAATAGCGCCAAGGCCAAGAGCAACAAGGTAAAAGGGCTGTTACGGCTTTCAACGCTGCTTTGGGCGCTGCTGGTGGTGGCGTTATTGATTGCTATTTGGTGGTTGGGGCCGCGCTGGGAGGTCTTCGGCGTGACGCCCTTGGCCCCGCTGACCAACCGCTTGCTGGCGACGTTGGCCATCGTCACCGTGGTCGTCGTGATCTGGGGAGTTCGGCTTGCACGGCGGTTACGTTCATTGAACGACGAGCGTGAACAGGAAGAGGCTCGCCAACAAGACCCGGTGATGTCCCAGGTCGAGCGTCAGGAAACGGCACTCAACAACGTCTTGAGTGAAATTACCGCCAGCCTTGGTGGTGGCGACAGTAGCCGATACCGCTTGCCCTGGTACCTGGTCATGGGGGTGGAAAACGCCGGCAAAACCAGCCTTATCAACCGCTCTGGCCAGAACTTTGCGTTGACCCATGTGATGAAAGCCTCTGGTCAAAACACCAAACAAGGGCATCTTGGCTTTGACTGGTGGATCGGTGACCAAGCCGTACTGATCGATCCTGACGGTGAGTTGCTCACCCAGGGCGCGATGGAAGGCGGCGAGCCCCAAGCGCTTCAGAGTCGGTTGTGGGACCACTTTGTGGAGTGGTTGGAACGCAATCGTGCCCAGCGGCCACTCGATGGTGTTGTCCTGGTGCTCGACCTCGCTCGTTTAAGCCATGCCCAGGTCGCCGTGCGCAAGGCCTATGCGGCACTGTTGCGCACCCGGTTGCGTGAGCTCATGGAGCGTCACGGCACGCGACTGCCGGTGTATGTCACCTTCAGCAAAATGGATTTGCTGCATGGTTTTGACGACTTCTTCCGGCATTACTCCCGCGCAGCACGCAAAGCTCCGCTTGGTTTTACGTTTACCCCTGCCTCCATGGAAACCCAAGGGAAGTGGGAAGCCGAATTCGAAGCCGAGTACGACGAAATGCTGGCGCGTCTGAACAAGCAACTTCCCGCCATGCTGTCGGAATGCCGAGACCGGGAAGAGCGCGAGTCCGTATTTCGTTTCGTGCGTCAACTCGCCGGGCTGCGCGATGTGCTGCTGGGCTTTTTGACCGAGTCGCTTTCCAGCGATCGTTTCTCAACGGCCGCCATGGTGCGCGGTACCTACTTCACCTCGGTCTATCAGCAGGGTGTGCCCGAAGACCCCTTCGTGGGTGCCGCTGCCCGCCGCTATGGCATGGATGAAAGCGTTCAGCCCGCACACCGGGCGACGCGCAGCGCTCTCTATTTCACCGAGGAGCTGTTCGAAAATATCATTTATCCCGAAGCGGGGCTGGCGGGCGACAATGCCCGTGTGACCCGGCGGCGGCGCCGCACACGCAATATCAGCCTGGCGGCCTGCCTGATCATGGGCGTCGTTCTGGTAGGTGGCTGGACGCATTTTTATCAGAAAAACAGCGTCTCCTTATCTGCCGTGGAAGCCCGTGCCGAAACCTTTCTGGCCACTGATCCTGACGCTTTTAGAAGTGATGACCCTACCGGTTATGAGCTGCTGGAGCCGCTTGATCGTTTACGCAGCGCGCTGGAAACCTTCGATGAATACCGCACCCACATCCCGTATCTGGCAGATATGGGGCTATATCAGGGGCATGTCATCGGTGCTCAGGTAGAGCGTGCCTACGTGGCAATGCTTGAGCATCAATTTCTGCCCGCATTGATGATCGGCATCATGGATGATATGAACCGCGCCGAGGCGGGCAGCAATGAAAAACTCGCCCTGCTGCGTGTGCTACGCATGATGTCCGACGCCAGTGGTCGTCAGCCGGACCGGGTGATGCGTTTCATGGCGCGGCGCTGGCAAGGGGACTTCCCTCAGCAGGGCGCGATCCAGGAGCGCCTCCTGGATCACCTTGACTTCGCCATGGCCCATACCGACCTGGAAGGGCATATCGCGGATGGCAGCCAGCGAGCCAAGCAGGCGATGGAGCCACTCAGGGGCAGCCTGGTCGCCGCCCAGGAGGAACTGTCACGCCAGCCGATCGATGAGCGCGTGTATGAGGCATTGAAAACAGCGGGAAGTCAAGAAGGTGACCCCTTGGATCTACGGCGGCGTGTGGGCACGCTGTTTGATACCGTTTTCATGGCTCGCAACGACAACCCGGACCATGTGACGCTACCGTATTTGCTCACGCGTGAGGGTTTTGAGAACTACTTTTTACAAGAGTTGGAGCATGCGACTGAGTTAGCGCTCATCGATGCGTGGACGCTGGGTCAGCGCGACGACATCAACTTCAGCGACGCTGATAAACAGCAGTTGAAAACCGCCCTTCGTGAGCACTATGTCAGTGACTATCATGTCAGTTGGCGTGATGCCCTGCGCGATACCCAACTGGTTCCCCTGCCGGATATTCATCAAGCCATTGTGGTGGCCGATGCCCTGGTGGGTGCCAAGCGTCCACTGGATCGCTTGCTGTCGGCCGTTGAGCACAACACAAGCCTTTATCCAGAGCTTCCAGAAGGCGATGAAAAAGCGCGTGAGGCATTAAGGCACTCCCCGCGCTATGAACTCGCTGCCCAGATTGAACAGCCTTTCACACCCATCAATCAACTCAGCGAAGCCCGCGATGATAATCCGTCTTCACTAGAGGAAATCAAGACGGCGGTCACTGAGCTACGCGACTATCTGCTCGATATTGAAGAATCAGGTGACGCCGGTCGTGCTGCCTTTGTGAACGTGCGTGATCGTCTATCGCTGCGGGGTGATGACCCCATCAATAACCTGGAAAAAATAGCCGAAAACACGCCTCAGCCGGTGGGTGGCATGCTGCAGGATTTGGCCGACCAAAGCTGGCAGCTATTGATGGCCAGCGCCACTCGCCACCTAGAGCGCCAATGGCTGGATGATGTCGTGGCACCCTACCAGGAGCGGCTGGCCGGGCGTTATCCCCTGGCACCCAATGCAAGCCGGGACGTGTCGCTGAGCGATTTCGAGGACTTCTTTGCGCCCGACGGCACCTTGGATGCGTTCTATCAAGATAACCTCAAGCCTTTCATTGAGGGCGCCCCCGAGCATCTAGTGGATGCCCAGGGTAATTCGATACTGCGTGACAGCGTGCATAGCGCGGTCGACCAGGCCGAGCAGATTCGTCGTGCTTACTTCAGCCGGGATGGTGCCCTGGACGTTGAGTTTGCCCTCGAACCCATCAGCCTGAGCCCCGATAAACGCCGAAGCGTGATCAGCGTGGATGGCCAACTGATCGAGTATGCCCATAGCCCCAGCCAGCGCGTGTCGATGGTATGGCCCAACTCGCTGCGGGGTGGAACGGAGAGCCGTGTCACGATGGTGCCCAGCGAGGTCAACCGCTCGCCCCGCAGCATGACACGGGATGGCGCCTGGGCATGGTTCCGCCTGCTGGAACAGGCCGATATCACCAATGTTGGCGAGCGAGAGCTGGAACTGCGCTTCAACGTTGACGGCGGCACGATGCGCTATCGCCTGTTTGCCAACGGAGCGCCCAATCCCTTTACGCGCTCACAGGTGACAGGCTTCCAACTGCCGTCAGCACTCTACGCGGAGCGAGATAACGATGCTTAAGCAACTTAAGCAGCTGTTTACCTCGGGTAATGCCCGGCCCGCTTCGCACCCTACGCGGCAGAGTGTGAAGCAGGCCCGCCCGTTAGAAGCGGCGCGCGATGAGGATATCGATAAGTTTCTCGAAGCGGTCTACCAGGCAGATGCCAAGGGGCATTCGCCCTGGGTACTGCGTGATAACAGCGTGCTTGAAACATTGCGCCGCGCACTGGAATTCACCGTTCACCGTGGCCTATGGCTCCAGCAAGTAGAGGGCCAAGTGGTGCATTGGCAAGGGCGCCTGCTAGCACTGCATCTTGGCGAGGGCCCCCCGCTGGGTATGGTGCTTGCCTGTCGGCCCGATGATGAATCTGCTTGGCAACTGCGGTTTTTCTACATCAGCCAGGAATGGAAAGGCAGTGGCCATGGCACGCGGCTATTGAGGGCCGTACGCCGCAGCTTGAATGGCGTACCGCTGCAAACACGCCTGCCGGTGTCTTGCCACTCGGCCATCGATAGTCTCGAGGCAGCGGGGTTCAGCCGCCAATACGTAGATGCCTTCGACGTCGCCAGCTATGAAGCGCCTGCCATGTGGGATGAATGAGCGGGATTAATGAGCAGGGCGACCAAGCACGAATAAGCAGGATTGCAAAAGGAGTAGCGCAATGGGCCAGAAATTTGTACTCGTCGGTGACATGGGGACCGACCACGATGGCTTTCCACCGACGCCGGTCACTGCAGGCAGTGGCACGGTGATGATGGACGGCAAACCAGTTGCCCGCGTGGGTGATCCCCTGGCACCGCATGACAAACCCGACCATCCGCCGCACCCGCGGGCCATCGCACAGGGTTCAAGCACTATTTTAATCGATGGCAAACCGGCTGCGCTGACAGGCCACGGGGTGGATTGCGGCGGCGTGGTGATTGGCTCTGGCTCAGGGGAGGGCAGTTGACATGACAAGCACAGGCTTGCAGTTCACCCTGACGCTCCCCGGCGTTGACGACATCGCGGTGATCGATTTCACCCACCGCGAAGCGCTCTCCCAGCCTTTCGAACTGGCCCTCAACCTGGCCGGCCGCGACGGCAGCCTGGATGCTGCCGAGCTTCTGGATCGCGAAGCGTCACTGACCATCTGGCAGGACGGCGAACCGCTGCGCCGGGTGCATGGGATTATCGCTGAATTTGGCCGGGGCGACCGCGGCCACCGGCGTACCTTCTACTCCCTGGTACTGCGCCCGGCACTGTGGCGGCTATCGCTGCGCCAGAACTCGCGCATCTTCCAGAAAGTGGATCCGCTTACCATCATCAATACCCTCTGCGATGAGCGAGGCATTCGCGACGTGGCCTTTGCAGTCACCCGCGAGCTCCCCGAGCGCGAGTACTGCGTGCAATATCGCGAGACCGACCTCGCCTTTATCGAGCGCCTGGCCGCCGAAGAGGGGCTGTTTTACTTCCATGACTTTGAGAACAGTGACGGCGGCACTCACCGACTGGTGTTTGCCGACGACCCGCAGGTGCTCACTAGCCTAGGCGAGCGCAGCTATCACAGCCGCGCAGGCGGTACCGCACCCACTCGCCATGTGCGCAAACTCAGCCATACCGCCCGGGTGGCGAGTTCGTTCGCCACGCTGAAAGACTACAGCTTTAAAAATCCCGCCTATGCGCAGCTCCACGACCATCTGGGCCGCGACGTCGAGCAGCATGGCCAGCAAGTGGACTACGAACACTACGACTACCCCGGCCGCTACAAGCAGGACGCCTCCGGCGAGCCCTTTACCCGTATTCGCCTGGAACAGCTACGCCGCGAGGCGATCACTGCCAGCGCCGAAAGCGACCTGCCGGAACTCGCCCCCGGCCTGCGCTTCACCCTGACCGACCACGACACCGACAGCCTCAACCGTGACTGGCAGGCGATTAGTGTTCTTCACCACGGCGAACAGCCCCAGGCGCTGGAAGAAGACGGTATCACCCAATCAGACAGTGCCGGGATGACCCGCTACCATAACCAGGTCACGCTGATTCCCGGCGACGCCCCCTGGCGCGCTACGCCCAACCCCAAACCCCGCGTGGATGGTCCCCAGGTCGCCTTTGTGGTCGGCCCGCAAGGCGAAGAGATCCACTGCGACGAGCACGGTCGGGTCAAGGTCCAGTTCCCCTGGGACCGCTACGCCGAACCCAATGAGACGGCCAGCTGCTGGGTGCGGGTCGCCCAGGGCTGGGCAGGCGGCGGTTACGGCAGCATCGCCATTCCCCGCATCGGCCACGAGGTCATCGTATCGTTCCTTGAGGGCGACCCCGACCAGCCGCTGGTGACCGGGCGCACCTACCACGCCGTCAATACCGCGCCTTACCCGCTACCAGAACATAAGACCCGCACGGTGCTGCGCACCCAAAGCCACAAGGCCGAGGGCTTCAACGAACTGCGCTTTGAAGACGAAGCGGGCGAAGAGCAAATCTGGCTCCACGCCCAGAAAGACCTGGAGCTGTTAACGCTCAACGACCGCACCGAAGAGATCCGCCGCGACAGCCACCTCAAGGTGCACAACGACCGCATCAGTGAGATCGATAACGACGATCACCACACGGTGCACAACAATCGCCACACGAAGGTAGACGGCGACGACCACCTGATGGTCGACGGCACCCGCCACGAAAAGGTCGGCCGAGCGCAGCTGCTGGAAGCCGGGCAGGAAGTGCACCACAAAGCGGGCATGAAGGTCGTGATCGAAGCCGGTGCAGAAATCACCCTCAAGGCTGGCGGCAGCTTTCTGAAAATCGACCCCAGCGGCGTCACCATTGTAGGTCCGCAGGTCAAGATCAACTCCGGGGGGAGCCCCGGCTCGGGTAGCGGGCAGGCCGCGCAGCCACCGCAGTTGCCGGAGGAGGTGGAAGCACCGCCTAAATTTACGCCGGTAAAAGCACCGCAACAGGCGGCACTCTTGCAACAACAGGCCCTATGCCCCGTCTGTGAGGCAGCAAGTGAATGAATAGCTGGCCGCTAAGCGCTGGTTTGCAGGGTGGTACATGGTACTGGCCTGTAGACCGGCGGGTATATCTACTCATGGACGGCGTACGCATTGAGCAACTGGCGAGGCGGCTTTATGAGTGGTCGTCGGATCATCAACTTGATGCCGACCTGCTATACGCAGGCACGCCGTTGGCGGATGTTAGCGATGTTTCCCCATGGCTTATCGCGTTGCCGGATACTCACCATCCCGTCTTGCAGGCCTTTTTAGCCCAAGGCGTGCATGCAGAGTGGGGCTACCTTATTGAAAGCCATGCATCGCTTGAAGATGTTGGCAATCATCTACGCCACATGTTGCAAGTTCGTCATCCGTCCGGTGTCGCCATGTGGCTGCGTTTAGCCGACCCTGCCGTGATCGCAGCGCTTTTGCCCGACCAAAGCGCTCCGGCCATGGTGCCGTGGGGGCCTATTGAAGGCCTGGTGCGCCCGGATGCGATAGCCAAGGAATGGGTGAAAAGTACCCCCCAGAGTGCCGCCGAATCCCCCATCGCGATTCCCTCGAATGGCTATTTGCTCAATGAGACGCAGGTTAGCCGCTTGCAGGCATGCGATAAACGCCGTGACTTGCGTACGTTGCTGCATTTTGTTGAGCAGCACTGCCCCGAGTGGCGGCTACCGGTAGAGCAACGGGAACGATACGACCTGCTGGCAGCGCTGACGCAATCTGCACGTGGGTATGGCTTTACCAATCCGCGCCAGTGGGGGCTGCTGTGCACGCTCTTTTCGCGCGAGCGTTGTACTAGCTGGTCAGCATTAAGCGAGCAGGTTCCCGAGCTGCACGCTTGCTTAACGACTACAGAAGCGTCGCCCTCTGAACGGCTTAAAACCGCCTTTACCATTTCTTCTTACTCTGAGACGACATAGGGAGTTTGTCATATGTCTGCGTTTGAGCGCCCCACTGATGACCGGGACGACAGTGCACTTGCCGCCCAGGAACTCCCATGCCGTGATAGCGAAGAAGGCGCTACCTGCCCTCTGCTTCAAGGCAAAGTTCAACTGCTGCCGCTACGTTATGGGCTGGTTGAGGAGCTCGAACCGGGATGCCCCACGCCCTATGCCCTGAGCGCCCGGCCGCTGGGCCTTCGCCTGCTGCGCAATGGCTATCTCTATATACTCGATGGGGAGACGAATGAACTCGCCGAGTACGAGTTTCGTGATCAGGGGGACACGATCAAAGGTGGCAAGCTCAACTACGAAACGGACCGTACGCTCTACGTCTGTTTTTCAGAGGTCGAATGGACAGACGCCAAGCGCGCCCAGGTAGTAGAAAGTGAAGAGGATCGCGATGCCTTCATGCAGGCGGTGAATCTTGAAGGAGCCAACCCTGTTTCCGGCGGTGGAGAGCACTTGATCACGACAGCCCAGGCAGAAGAGTGGGTAGCCGAGTTTGCAGAGGAAGCCGCGCTAGAGGTGCCAGAAGAAGGCTATGAACACGAAAGCGAAGCCTATCACTGGGAAAACGACCACTACTACCACAAAACGCGGCTCGGCAAGTTGCTTAAGCAACACAAGGTTGAGGATCGCGACGAGTGTCTCTGCCTTATCGTACGCGATGATCTTGGCGTGATGCGTGATTTGGCGCAGTTTCAGGATAACGTGGTGGGGTGGATAGAGCAGTGGGCCACTGAGAACGAGGGGCGTACCGAGCGGGATTACATGCTGGCCTGCTATATAGAGTCGCTCTCCCAACTGAACGAAGCTTCGTTAGGTGACATGCGCCAAGTGTCTGATGATCCAGCCGTTCAGGCAATGTTGGACGAAGTGGCCGCGATGGAGCAGCCACGGAAAAGTGAGGTTCGCCAGGAGCTGCTTGATTTTCTCAATCAGGACAGTAATACCGGTAGGTTGCCACAGCCCTACGACCCGGACTTACCTCAGGATCTGAAAGAGCGCCTTGACGAAATCCGTAGCGACGCGGACCGTACTAATCCGCGTACAATCGTCGATCAATTAAATAGCGAAGTGCATGGCTACTACCTCGAAGAGAGTCTTGGCGAGAGCTTAGGGAGCGACTTTCTAGACCGCCATGGCGAGGCGTTGCTCTCGATGAAGCAGGGGCACAACGAGCGGCTCAAGGCCCTGCTAAAAGGCAGTAAAATCGGAGAGCGGGGCATTAATGACCTGATTGAACGGAAGGCCATGGATGACTTTCTCGCCAAGCAGCGCCCCCGGTTGCAGCGCTGGAATACCTTGCTCGATGCTATCTCTGATGATCGCGCCGATATGCTGTGCAATACACGCTTCCATAACGCTGCTTGGTATTTTGATGCCCAGGTTGACGACCAAGTACTTGAAGGCTTCAAGGCCCAGTACGGTTGCTTGAAAGACATCTGCCGCAACGATGAGGTAACGGAGCGGATAGCCGATTGGTTGGAGGGCGCCCCGTACTACGATAGACCGCTGTTCCATACGCTGGCGCTTGCTGATCAGAATGATTTCATCGGCCAGTATTCTACCATTGCTAATGCTGGCTACAGCACCTTGCTCAAGCTGGATGATTTACGCAGTAAGCTTACGTCACTTGAGTCGGGGCAGTTACCCGCAGTTGATACACTGCCCGAGAATACTCAGGTTATTGCCGATAGTGCCCATCAGACCTTGGGGCCCGCTATATCGCGGGGAATCGCCCACGTTATGGATGAGTTTCATCAGAGTATCGACCGTCAGTCGATGCCTGATATTGAGGAGCTGTTCCGTCGCCTGCCCAAGACGTTACCTGCGAGAATTCTTGATGCGGCCCAGCGTACGGGTGCCAGTTTTGTGGTGGCGTCTCGTCAGGAGCTAGAGAGTTTCCGTCGCACCATGCAGCGTGTCTTGGCGCTGCGTGAGGAGCTCGACACTACCCGTAGACGCCGCAATAAAGTGAAAGCAACCGCCGGGCACCGCTCCCCAGAGGCTCAACGCCTGCTTGATGAATTCAAGCGCCTTCGCCAGGAACTACAAACGGTGCATGAACCCGCTCTCGCGCGAGCTCTCAGCCCGATTGAAGAACTCCCCGAGGACAGCGTTCGTATCTCGGGTGCGGCTCCCGGTCGTGCTGGCCTGACCTTAGTACTACCCGCAGCCCAGCAGACCGAGGTAGGCGGGCTGATTCGCAATTTACGCCAAGGTGTTGCAGCAGCGCCTAGGGTAAATCTGGCTGGGGATGGGCTGGGGCTTTTGGTATTTGTGGCTCAGCTTTCTACGTTTAGCCAAGCCCTGAAAGATTTGTGGAGACAGGTAAGTACAGGACAAAACCTCGAAGTGTTAGCTTTTGTTAATAGCCTGTCTTCGACTGGAAGTGCAGGTTTTCTCGCAGCGCAAGGAATAATGGATACTGCTCTTAGTACTCGATCAAAAGTGCTTGCCAATGCCTTGAATGTACCCGGCGCTCAAAGTGTGAGTGCTTCTCTTGGTAGACTGCATGTTTTTCTTGGTGGTTTTACGTATTTATTTGGTTCTTTTGCTGCTTACGCAAGTCTTGCTAATCGTTATGGGACGTGGCAAGAGGCCGTACGTAGTGGTAACCGTAGCGCTCAGAGTGCTGCCATGGCGAGTGCGATAGGTGCGGGTGGTATGTTGGGGGCTAATGCTTATGGGCTAGCCAACACCCTGCATACAGGCTTTTCGGTAGCGTTCCGGGGTGTTGAATGGGCCGCTGCCGGCACTCGCCTGGGAGCGGTATTTTGGCGTTTTAATCTCGCCGGAGGCTTGTTTAGCGTGCTCGAGTTAGGCGGCAGCTGGCTTTATAACCACTATAGCATCAGCCGCCATGACGAATGGCTACTGTCCACGCCCTGGAGCCAGGATGCCTCTAAGGCCGGCAATGATACGCTTGAAGCGTATCAGGCACGGTTACAAGAGATTGCCCAGGCGCCTAAAGTCAATGTCAGTATTGAAGAAGCTGACAACTGGTGGCGGAGGCAAATAAGCGGGCCAGAATCGGTCGATTTTAAACTCGCCTTGCCCATCAGCCTGCAGGATCTCACGGCACCGTTTGGCGGCAAAGCGCCGGTGCGTCTTTCTTTGGGCGGCTACCAGGTGCAGCCTGAAGATGGTGGGCGAGATTATCGGCCTGAGCGCTGGGTGACGGCTACCGATAAGATCGTGGAAAGCTTGACGCTTGCGGATAAAGCGCCGCTTACGTTCGCCCTGCCTCGACCCGAGCCGCTAAGCTCGGTATCTGCGCGCCCCTCCCACACTGTTTTTGCCGTTCGGTTGGAAGTGCTGGGAAATGATGGTCAGTATCAGGCCAACGATCACCATATTTACGTATCGCTCTCGGGCGGGGAGGGGGATTACACGCCATCGGACGTTGCTATTCGTGGCGAGGAAGCCTCCTGGCAATACATTGACTCCCTTCTTTTTACTTGATTTAAGGCTCCACTATGTCGGCCAAGCAAAATCCAACGCCGCGTCCGGATATCTTGCGGCCTCACCGGGCTGGAGATGTTGAGTCCTTTCCAGGTGGCAAAGTGATTTACCTATCGCCAACCCCCTTGCCAACGAAATCAGCACCCTTAGATTTCAACCAAGCGATTGGGGAAGTGAACGATGCCTATTTGGATTTCGGCGGCAGTCTTCCCACGCCTTTTACTTGGCAGTTTACGTTAGGCATACCTTTTATAGGGTTTTTAATGCTAGCTTTTCTTCTTCCTTTGATCGGGGGGGGGGCAATTGGAATATATGGAAAAGATGTTGATGCATTTTTTCTGGTTACTGGGCTCGTATTTGATGAGGTTTTTACCCAAGCCCTAGTGATCTGTACTTTAGCATTAATATTAGCCCTACTAATCAAAGCCCACTACCACTTCAAGTTCCGTGAGGCTGTCCCCACCCGCTTCCACCGCCAGCGTCGCGAGGTGGCCTTTGCGCCGGGTGACGGAAAACCGCCTATCATCGTGCCCTGGGAGAGCGTGGCAGCCTGGGTGACCCAGGCGCAGGGTATGACGCAATACGGTGTGCAGCGCCAGTATGGCTTAGGGATAGGCTTTATCGAGCCTGAAACAGGGCAGCAGCACTTTCTTGAATTATCACAGCCGGGTATGCCATTGGCGTTGGGGCTTTGGGAAGCGGTGCGGGCTTACATGGAGTACGAAGTCAACACCCGCGAGGAACTCCAAGACCCGCACGGGCTGCATCGCCCCGGCGATCCGCCCTACGAGGGTGTGCATACCTTCCACAATGCCCGGCGTCGATTGCACCGCCGCTACCGCGAGGGCGAAATAGGCCTGTTCAAGGTCACGATGTGGTACCTGTGGCACATTCTCGACCTATGGACGATTCCCTTCCATCTTGCCGAATGGGAAATCCGCGCCATCCAAAAAGCCGGTCAGAAGACGCTACCAGCCATTCTTGATGAGTGGTCGCAACCTCTTCCTGAAGAACAGTGGGCCAAGCCTAGCGAAGAGCTTATGCGCCTATCAAAAGAAGTCAGACAGCGCCACGCGCAACAGCCAAACCGGCCGATCACAGCCATTTTCGCCGAGGTCTATGGCGAGGAGGCGTCACTTTCGGCCTGAGGCAACGAGAGTAAGTACGCAGCCAGCGTTTTTAATGGTATTCATCAATAATCTAGTATTGGAGAGTAAAGAAGTGACCGAAAAAGCAGTAGGCGCAAAATAAGAGAATGCTTTAATTGAAAACATTGATTTTGAGTGCCCCTCATGCGCCTCTTGCTTCTCCGAAGAGTCGCAATGGATTACTGGTCTTTTACAAGCCCAGACGGCCACTTGCCCGCATTGTAAAAGCGAGCTGTTGATCGGAACCGAGGATAAAGAGCGCCTAGCGAGCATGATGAAGAAAAAAGAGCAATTCGGGAAGGCGATGTTTGTCTTTATGCTGCCCTACACAATAGGGGGACTAATCGCCTCTCTCTACTTTGGCGGGCTGGGTTTTATTCTTTATATGCCCGTCGGGCTCGGGGTTTTCGGTTTATTGAAAGCATTCGTTGATAATCAGGTTGATCTAACGATTAGTCTAAACCAAACCGTATAACCGGAATGCCGACGATTAAATCGAAAGTTGGCGTACGCTACTATTAGCTAAACGATGCCTGTATTGCTCCCCAAATCGGTATTGATTCTAAAGTGATTGAATATAACCCGAATGTTTAACACCAACCCCACAGAAGCGCTTCCCCCCATGCGCGCGGGTGAACGGGAAAGCCGTGCCGGGGGGGAGCAGTACTGCCTCAGCTCCTTGCCGTTACCGGTAAATAGTGAGTACGCCGTGGATGTGGCCCATATCGATGTGCACCACGATGAGGTCATCATGGATATTCGCCAGGGTGCCAGCCCGGATAGCATGATGACGGCGGGGCATATGCTGAGCGTGGGCGTCACCGCCATAATGATAATTTTTCTTATCATATGGGTGGGCATCGGTGGGTTCCCTCCCGATCCCCAGTTTGCAGCCGCATGGGGAGGGGGGCTTTATGCAGGATTTCTATTTGTATTTACACTGGCAATTCTCTGGCTCAATACGTTAATCAAGCGAATGCCCCCCATTGTAGTGGTCAACTAATCCCGGACAGTATTTTAAGTTTTTCTTCTGCAACCATGGGTGGCATGCCGTCATTGAATGTATGGGGGCGCCGCCGGTTATAATAGCCCATTAGGTAGTCGCCAATATCTT
>NZ_JAMXSI010000016.1:0-65495 GCF_024124705.1 Halomonas sp. Mc5H-6 | reverse complement strand
AACCGCCAGGCGGGTGGGTTGCCATCGTCATCAACGCCTAATTCCAGCGAGTGAAGGCGATAAAACACTTGGGAAAAGCGCTCCTTTGCCTTGGGGTCAGGGCGGCGGTCGATCCACTTCCATGAAGACTTGGCATCAGGCCAGACAGCAAGCTGAAAGCGCTGTATCAGGCCATCGTTAACCGTGCCTTTTGCGCCACGAACGATAGGGGCCAGCTTGCTCGGCTGTATGCCGCCAATGATATTCAGCGCGCACCGTTCAATAGCGACGGTTCCCCGGCCTATGCGGTCATAGGTAAACCGGGAATCACCGTTGAAGCACTCTAAGTAGAAAGCACGCTCGGAAGCGTTCTCCTCCTGTTGCAGCTTCGCCAGCAAACCGGCCAATTCATCCCGCAGGATGGTTAAGTGGTGGTTGAACTGGTTCATCAGTTCGCCCGCTTTCTCCACCGTTGCATCGTTCAGGATCAGGCGTTCAGCCGGTTCAGGGGGTGCAGGTTCCGACACACTGCTTAGTGTTGCCTTGGCTGCGTCCATATCGCCCTTGGCGGCTTGCTCTTTGGCTTTCTTCTTGACCGCTGCCTTAGCAACGTCGAATAGTTCCACTTCCTCTTTGTGGGCCTTGGCTGCCTTTTCATGCTCGCGCCGCGCATCAGCCTCAATGGCATCTATGGCAAAGCGCATCGCTTTAATGGCGGGGGTCTTCATAGCGGAAGGGTCGCCCACCAATACCGCCCACAGCACAATGACAATTTCCCAATCATCGTTTTGTTTGGGTCGCATCCGTACCTTATGGCCTATCAAGCCAGACAGCAGCGCCAGCGCCGATACAGCACAATACTCGGGCGGGCACTGGATACGCTGGGAAACGTCCAGCACATAGCTGCGTAGCTCCTCGGGCAGCATCTCGGGGTGAAAGCTGGGCACGGGCGGCAAGCTATTTGGCAATGTCTTTGGCGTCATAGAGTGCGTTGCTTCATCGACCTGCCGAGCAATGGCACTGATAGTCATACCGATACCTCCCCGCCAATTAGCGCCAGGTCGTTAAAATCGGCCACGCCTTCCATCGTGTCAGGCCATATACAGCGCCCGCCTATGGCTGAGGCGGCTTCCTTGCCCTTGGTGACGCCAGGGTTGCCAGCGGTGCCATGGTCGTTATCAGCGCAGACGATGATGGGGTGAGCGGGGTAGCGTTCGCGCAGGCTTTTCGCCACGGGTAGCAGGTTCCCCGCATTCATGGCAGCGGCCACCGCGTAGCCTGTCGCCTCATGCAACGTGGCAGCGGTTGCCCATCCCTCTGCGATCAATAGCGGTTGGTGCTGTTTGATTTCGCCTATGGGGGAATAGCAGCCTTTTACCTTGCCGCCTGCCTTGAAGTATTTAGCCGCATCCGGCGAAATGGTCTGCCAATTAACCAGGCGGTGCCCATCGGTGAGCGGGACTACCAGCAGGCCGCGCATTTGGCGCAGGTTGTGGGGCTTTACCCCCTTGGCGGCCAGGTAAGCATGGGTAGGGCTTGCAGGCGTCAGCAGCGGCCACTCTCGCCGCGTCTGGTCGGCTACCAGGGCATACCCACGCGCGCGCTCTGCCTGTCGCTCTAGGCGGCGTTTTTCGGCCTCCTGTCGCGCCTTCTCGGCGGCTTCTGGGTCGGGGTTTTCGTCAGTAAAGACGCTGTGTTGTTCACCAGTAGCCCAATCACCATGCACGCCAAAGTCATGGCGTAGCACGTACCAAAGCCGCTTGTTGCCCTTGCGGCCTTCTGGGTGATCGTGTCGATGGATCTCGCCATCACCAATAGGGCTGACACTAAGGGCGTAGTGGGCGATAATGTCTTCAGCCAGTTTGTTCTCTATGGCGATCTGTTCAGAAACGACCTTTGATAGCGCCCATGCCCCGCCAAGGCTGGGCGTTTTTATTGCTCTGTGCATACATAGCCCTCCTCTTGCAGCCATTCGCCACGCTCCTCAAGCGTGTTGGACAGCAGCCAAAGCGTTTCTATAAGTGCCTCACGCTTCAGGCCATCAAAGTCATGGTCGTTAAGCAGCATCGCCACGCCTGCCAGGATTTGGGACGCCTGTTGCATCTGGCGAGCGTCGCCAGTAAGGGCGGCTTTCAGCAGGTAGGTTTGATTTTGAGGTGTCATGACTGCTTACCCCCTTTTGCTTCCGAGGTTTTGTAAGCGTGCTGGGCTAGCTCGGTGACAATATGAAGCTGAGTCTCTACGCTCCACAAAACGCCAGCCAGAATGCCGGGGTTAATGTCGGTGCCTTCACCGTTGGCGGCTTCGCATAAGACTATCTCTACCGCTTTCACGGCGTCTTTAGCCTTCTCAAGCGCTGCATCAATGTCGTCGATCAGGACGCCACTTGGTGCTTCAGGGGATAGTTTGAAATGTTCCATGCTCATTGGCTCACCTCCGCGTTTTCAGCGCGTAAGGTGTCGTAAGCCTGCATGAGACGGCTGCGACGGTTATGGACTTGCTCGGCCTCAAAGGCGCGGGCTTTTTCAATATGGTGGTTGTAGCGCTTGAGCCGGACGGCGGCGCTTGAGTCTGAAAACAACGCAGATTTCGCCATTGCTCGATGAGCGGCGGCGCGTTCAGACGGATTGCGGGTAGGGAATAGCTTCATGGGTGTGACTCCTTTGTATCTGGAGTCGCCCAGCTCGCTGTCAATCGAGGGGTGGGCGACGGTACGCGGGTTGACAGACCGGCTACAAAGGAAACCGGCAGCCCGAAGGCTCCCACGCACCGCCACCCATAACGGTGACGCAAAAAAAGCGCCATCATAGGGGGCGCTTGTGCGCCTTTGTAGATTCGGGCTGTCAATCCCGGCTGACGATTTTGCGCCAGCCCTTGAAGCATATAACGGCATTGGTAAGCGTTGCAAGGTCATTATGCTGCACCTCGCATAGCCAGTTTGGCTTCTAGCCAGGCGTTCACTTCCTCGACTGGGAAGTAGCACGTTGCTTGCTGGCTATCGCTGAACTTCAGCGGGCGGGGAAAGCTGGGGTCATTCTTGAGTAGCTTGTCTATGCCGCTGCGGGTCATATCCATAGCGCGGCATAGATTGGGCTTGGTGATTAGCTTTTGGTCTTGAGATAGCGTTTCGATTTGCATGGAATGCGTACTCCGTTATTGGTACGCATTCAGTTTGGCTTTTAAGTCATTGTTAATCTTGAATAAGAAATAACGCTATTTCTCATGAACTAGTATTTCAATGAGCTGTGAACCATAGAACTGGCTTGGTATGCCTATACTTTTGGCTTGCTCCACTTTTTGGTGGAAGAAAGCATGTTTATCTTCTTGTTTCTCGGCGGCCTCTAAACAACCTTTTGAGAAAGCGGCCCCCATGTGCATAAGGGCTAGTGTGCCAGGATTTCTGTCGTACCAAAGGTTCTTTAATGTATCTGACTCAATACTTTTATACCCTTTCCAGCCTGCTTCATCTGCGTCTTTTCTAGCTTTATGAAAAGCCGTGTCTTCTGCCGAGTCTTGCCATTTAGAAGCCCCTTTTCCCAGCCAATAGCATACGCGGGCAAGCAGATATTCATCGCGTTCCTGCGGTGCTTTCCGACCACGCCCACGTGCCTTTTTACCTCTTATTACCCGCGCAATTCTCTCGCAGTCGTCCGGGCTATCTCTAATGTATTCATGCAGAAAGAAAGTGCTTCCCTCCTCGAAAAGTTGGGCTAAAGGCTCGCTGTCACCTTTTTCTAGAGCCTTGAGGGCTGCACCAGTTTGAGTGTGAATAATTGTTCCCATGGTTAAGCTCTCCTCATCTCCACAACATTACCGCGTTGCAAGTTGTCCAGGTGGTCGGCGTACCACTGCATCATCACGCGGCGCTGCTCGATGTACTGCGCTTTGTTGTAGACGCCTGCCACGCCGTCTTTAACGTGGGATAGCTGGGCTTCAACGTGGTCAGCGTTATAGCCGTGTTCATTCAGGATCGTGCTAGCGATGTGGCGGAAACCGTGCCCGGTCTGTCGTCCCTCATAGCCAAGGCGGCGTAATGCCATGATGAATACCGTGTTGGAGCGTGGTGCTGTCTTGTCGCTGCGTCCAGGGAAAAGCAGGGGTTGGTATCCGGTCAGTTGGTGAAGGCTCTGAAGGGCTTCAATGGCTTGCTTAGGCAGTGGAACAGTATGCTCACGGCGGCGCTTCATCCGTTCGGCGGGGATCGTCCATAACGCTCTGTCTAGGTCGAATTCTTCCCAACGGGCCTCGCGTAGCTCTGAAGGGCGCACGGCCAGACGGGAAAGCAGGAATAGCCCAAGGCGAACGTCCTCAGCATGGGGATAGGAGCCAATAGCGCGAAGCAGGGCGGGCAGTTCGTCTTGGCTGACGTGAGAATAGTTGTTTGCCCGGCGCGTGGTTAGGTGCTTGTGCAGGCTCTCCAACGGGTTGTACTGGATGCGCCCACTTACTAGCGCCAGGTCGTACACTTCCCGGCAGATAGCACGTATGCGGCTGGTCTGCTCAACGATGCCGGTCTTCTCTAGGCTGCGCAGAAACTCTAGCCATTCCATTGGCGTTATGTCGGTGAAAGGGCGCTTACCGAACTTGGGAAAGACGTGCTTTTGCAGTGAACCAATAACGCGGGTAGCGGTGCCGTCCGTCCAATTCTGGCGCTTGTTTGTATGCCATTCACGCGCCAACGCTTCAAAGGTGCTGTTAGCAGCTTCTAGTGATTCGGTTTCCCTTGCCCGCTTGGAAATGATGGGATTCTTGCCACTGGCTGCATCTGCCCTAAGCTGGTCGGCCTTTTCACGCGCCAGGCTACCGCTTGTTTCCGGGTAGCCGCCAAGGCCAATCCACGACCACTTGCCGTCTGGCTTCTTATAGCGCAGCTCCCAAGACTTGGAGCCATTGGGCTTTACCCTGAAGTAAAGGCCGCTGCCGTCCAACTCTCTGTATACCTTGGCCTCTGGTTCCAGTGTCGCCAGTACGGTGTCAGCCAGGGGGCGGCGCTTAATCTGTGAGCGTTTCATGCTTGTATGCCTCTGGTTCACAATATCGTGAAGCATACACACAGGCATACACGGTGCGCAATGCTGTATGGGGTTATGTGAAAGCATACGGACACAAAAAAACCCGCACTGGGCGGGCTTTTCTGCATCATTCAGACCTATGTGGGAGCATCTGAATTTAGGTAGGTGGTGGAGGCGGCGGGAATTGAACCCGCGTCCGCCAGCACTCGCCCATTGGCTCTACATGCTTAGATTTCGTCTTTTGCTTTAACTCGGCTGACTCCGACGATCAGGATTCAGCCTCGCGAGTCTTCTAAGGTTTAACGGTTGACGAGAAGACACCGCCAACCGCGGTCCTATCAGCTTTAGCTCGTATCCCCTCAACGATGGATAGGCACATCGCCTTGGGGCCGGACAAGAAGCTACCAGCTTACGCTGCTAGCGCGCCCTGAGCATAGTTTTCGTCGTTTGCGACTATTTTTCGTGATGTGGTATTTACGAGATACATCACACTCTCGGCATGCACCGCAGGGGTTGTCACCGGCGTCGAAACCATGTCGCCCCCTTAGTTACCTGAGCATTCTAACGTGCTCATCCGGAATTGACCAGCTATGCCTTGTTATGTTCCCGCATGATTCTACCTTTTTGACGATTCCAGTCACGGTCCTTCTCGGTGGCCCGCTTATCGTGGATTTTCTTGCCGGTCACCAGGGCCAGTTCGCACTTTACCTTGTTGCGCTTCCAGTAAAGCTTCAGGGGAACGCAGGTGTGGCCTTTGTCCTGAGTCACCGAGAAGATCTTGGCGATTTCTTTGCGATGCAGGAGCAATTTTCGCGTCCGCGTGGGGTCGGCGATCTCATGGGTGCTCGCGGTGTTCAGCGGCATGATATGGCTACCCAGCAGCCACGCTTCGCCATTGCGAACTAAAATATAGGTGTCTGTTAACTGCCCTTTGCCTGCGCGAAGGCTTTTTACTTCCCAGCCTGCCAGCGATAGACCCGCTTCGAAGGTTTCATTGATATGATACTCAAAGCGTGCCTTCTTGTTTTGCGCGATAACGCTGCTGGTAGGGCCTTTGCTCTTACCTTTTTTCGTGGCCATGAAACCTCATATTCGATCTGTCTGTGACACCCCCTTCGTTATGTGGGGAGGCATGATACCATTCAAGGTCTTAACTATGATTCCCATGATACGCCTTGGGCACTGTGAAGTCAGCGGAGAGGTCAATGCCAACCGTCAATCGTTCCGCCTTGGTGCGGCACACCCCGAAACAAATGTTCGATCTGGTCAACGACTTCGAACGCTATCCAGAGTTCTTGCCGGGCTGTCGGCGTGCGCGTTTGCTGGAGCACGACGACGATCATTTGATCGGCGAAATGACCCTGGGACGCGCCGGCGTAGAGCAGTCGGTTACCACACGCAACGACCTGTTCTCCCCCGAGCGTATTGAAATGTCCTTGGTTAGCGGTCCTTTCAAGCGCTTGAAAGGGCGCTGGCAATTCATTCCGATGGGGGATGGTGCCTGCAAGGTGAGCCTGGACATGGAGTTTGAATTTGCCAATCGGCTGTTGGGCATGGCATTCGGCAGGTTGTTCCAGCAGATTGCCGGGCAGTTAGTGGATGCCTTTACCCGCCGCGCCGACGAGATCCATGGTCGATGATACCCTTGCCATCGAGGTGGCGTTTGGTCTCCCGCACAAACAACGCCTGGTCGCACTGAGCGTGCCGCCGGGGACGACGGCACGTGAAGCCGTCGCCCTGGCGGACCTGCCCCATCTTTTCCCCGAGCTGGCCCCGGAAACGTTTGAAAACGCACCACTGGGCATTTTTGGTCAGGCGCTACGCGACCCATCCCAGTATCAGGTGGCGCCCGGCGATCGGGTGGAGGTTTATCGGCCACTGCTCATCGACCCCAAGGCCGCTCGCCGCGAACGTGCAAAGCGTCAGGCGAGCGGGAGCGCCGATAAAGGCGAGTAGCCGCACGATCAATTGGTGGTGCTGGGTGTCGTGTTTTGCCTAGGCTCGTTAGGAATCGCCTCAGTGGGGTCAGTCGTGTCCGGCGCCGGGCCGCCAGTGCTGTCGGCCTCCAGAGGGATGTCCTTGGAGAAATCGCCTTCCTGATCGATATTGGCAAGCCGTCCCTGGTCATCAAACGTCAGCGTGACACGCCGCTGCTCAACCCCCGCGTAAGCTTTGTCGAGCCGGAACACGTAATCCCACTCGCGGGCATCAAAGGGAGCCTCAAGCAGTGGGCGGCCCATCACATAGGTTACCTGCTCCTGGGTCATCCCCGGTTGCAGTTGGTCGACCATTTCCTCGGTGACCAGGTTGCCTTGCGGGATGTCGCGTTTATACACGCCAACGTAGCTACAGCCGCTGATCACGGCAATGGAGACGGAAAGCGTAATGATTCGAGTCAATTTTTGCATTTGAGCCTATTCTTCACTATCGTGGTTTCGGTCGATCATACCCGACCTAACCTGTTACTGCGAAGAGCAACCATGGCCGATAAGAACCATGAATTACGTAAAGCCGGGCTGAAAGTGACCCTGCCGCGCGTCAAAATCCTGCAGATTCTCGAAACTGCATCGGGTCAGCACCACCTTAGCGCAGAAGAAGTGTATAAAACACTGATAGATGCGGGCGAAGATGTGGGGCTGGCAACTGTCTACCGTGTGCTGACTCAGTTCGAGTCGGCGGGCCTCGTGATTCGTCATAATTTCGATGGCGGCCACGCGGTATTCGAGATGACGCAAGAAGACCACCATGACCACATGGTGTGTCTGGAAAGCGGTGAAATCGTCGAGTTCGTTGACGAGATCATTGAGCGACGCCAGCAAGAAATCGCGGAAGAGCACGGCTATGAATTAGTTGACCATGCGTTGGTGTTATACGTGCGCCCCCGAGGATCGGACGTAACACGCCAGGACAGCGGGCCAACTAATAAGAAATAGGGGTTAACCCTAGCTCGGGCTTTGATGCACGCCCCAATGCCTCTAGGCTGCCTGGCTTGAATACCAGGCGGCCTAGGGGCGTTTTATTGCGCGCTTGAAACACACGGTTGCCCAGTAGCCCTCAGCCCGCCATCGTCAGTGGGGTTGGCGCTGGCTGGCATTGAGCATTTCACGGGCATGGGCCAGGGTTTGGTCTGAGAGTTTGACGCCGCCCAGCATGCGAGCCAGTTCGCTGACTCTGCCCTGTTCATCCAGCAGGGCCATGTGCGTCAGGGTGGTATCGCGCCGGGCGTGTTTCTCAATGTGCAGGTGCTGGTGAGCCTGGGCGGCTACCTGAGGCAGGTGGGTGACCGTCATTACCTGGCCGTTTTCACCCAGCTTGCGGAGCAGCTGGCCGACAATCTCGGCGGTAGCACCGGAAACCCCGACGTCCACTTCATCAAACACCAGGCTTGGAATGGTGGAGTGGGACGCGGCGACGACCTGAATCGCCAGGCTGATGCGCGAAAGCTCACCGCCGGACGCCACCTTGGTGAGCGGTCTGGCGGGCTGCCCGGGGTTGGCGCTGATTAAAAAGTGAACCTGATCGAGGCCTTCTGCCGCCGGGGTGTCTCGGGGCGTGACCTCCACTTCAAAGCGTGCCTTGCCCATGGCCAGGAAGCTTAGCTGCTGCTGGACCTCCTTCCCCAAACGGACGGCGGCTTTCTGGCGACCCTCGCTGAGGTGCTTGGCGTCACGTCGATAGCGCTCGCGAAGTTCCGCTACCTGGGCGCCCAGGGCTTCGATGTCGTTCTCGCTGTTATCCAACTCGGCGACTTCCCGGCTCAGCTCCGCATGCAGTGCGCAGACTTCTTCCGGTGCCACATGGTGCTTGCGGGCAATACGGTGCACGTCCGCTAAACGCTCTTCCACCCATGCCAGGCGCTCGGGGTCGAGTTCGGTGGTGCTGGCGAGGCGGTTCAGCTCGCTGGCGGCCTCTTCGACCTGAATGCGCGCGTCGCCGAGCATCGCCAGGGTGTTGGCCAGCGTGCCCTTATCGCTGCCCGGCAAGGCGCTTAAATGTGTATAAGCCTGGTTGAGCAACGACAGTGCCCCGCCCTCATCGCTGGCGCAGCAGTCAGCGGCAAACTGCGTTTCGCGGAGTGTTTCATCGGCGTGGGCAAGGGAGTGTTGTTCTTCTTCAAGGGTTTGTAGTTCGCCTTCAGCAAGGCCCAGCTGATCGAGCTCCTCCACCTGATAGCGCAGCAGCTGCCGTTTGGCTTCTACCTCGCTACCTGCTTCCTTGCGCTGCTTGAGGCGGCGGTTGGCGCTGCGCCAGTCACGGTACGTCTCGGCCAGCCGCTGGGCGGTATCGCGAAGGCCCGCATAATCGTCGAGTAGTGCGAGATGGGTTTCTTCGCGCATCAGCGCCTGGTGGGCATGCTGGCCGTGAATCTGCACCAGATGCTCCCCAAGCGATTTGAGGTCGCTGATCGTGGCCGGTTGTCCATTGATCCATGCCTTGGAGCGCCCGCTTGCTGTTACCACCCGCCTTAACAGGCATTCATCGCTGGGCAGTTCGCGGCTGCTAAGCCACTCGCTGGCCGCGGGTAAATGCTGAATATCAAAACGCGCCGATAGATCAGTGCGTTCGCTGCCGTGGCGGACGCTGCCAGCGTCGGCGCGCTCGCCCAGGCAAAGGCCCAGGGCGCCCAGCAGAATCGATTTGCCTGCCCCGGTCTCGCCGGTAATGGCGGTCATGCCATGGGTCAGGTCGAGTTCCAGGTGCTCAACGATCGCGTAATCTCGAATGGCAAGCTGAGTCAGCATGAGGGCCTCCTGAGGCGCAGCGGAACGAGCGTAGTCAATGCGTCTGAATATTGTTGTTTTATACAGTAGTCGAAAACGCGCTTCAATGCCCACTTGAGATGGCTTTTATGGTCCCCATATACGGTGCAGAGCCAATTTACGTCGCTACTTAATTATTTGGGCGTACCGCACGCCCCTCGAACGTTGCAGGAGCAAGGCATGGCAAAAGAACCGCAAACCCCGATGGATGACGAGCTGGCTCGCCAGGAGCAGGAATCAGAGACGCCGGAACAGGAATCTGAAGATCGCCTGGTTGAAGGTGAGCTGGAAGGCCTCATTAATGACGACGAGGCCGTTGTCGATCGTGTCGACGATGAGGCTGAAGTCGATGTTCTGGCCGCCAAGGTGCAGGACCTGGAGCAGCGTCTTGCAGAAGCCAAGGATCAGTCGCTAAGAGAAGCCGCCGAAGCGCAAAACGTGCGCCGCCGGGCGGAGCAGGAAGCTGAAAAGGCGCGCAAATTCGCCCTGGAAAAGTTTGTGAAAGAGCTTCTGCCGGTCATCGACAGCCTCGAAAAAGCGCTTGAGTCGATGCAGGAAGATGCCTCCGAGGTGCACCGCGAAGGGGTCTCGATGACCCTGAAGATGCAGCTCGATGTGCTGAGCAAGTTTGGCGTTGAAAGCATCGACCCCCAGGGTGAGCCGTTTGACCCTCAGGTTCACGAAGCCATGGCGATGGTGCCGAACCCTGAGCAGGAGCCGAATACGGTCATGGAGGTCATGCAGAAAGGCTACTTGCTGAACGGGCGTCTGGTCCGCCCGGCCATGGTCGTGGTCAGTCAGAAAGCGAATGAGTCATAACGCAGTAAAGGCTTAAAAAAGGGCCTTGAAAAGTCTCAGGTGGCCCCCAGATAAAGGGGCAACCCCGCGGGAAATCCCGCAACCAGTTTGATGTATTGAAACAACCGAATACGAGGTTCTTATTATGGGACGCATTATTGGTATTGATTTGGGCACCACAAACTCCTGTGTATCGGTGCTCGATGGCGACAGTGCAAAAGTCATTGAAAACGCAGAAGGCGGCCGTACGACGCCGTCCATCATTGCGTACACCGAAGACGGTGAGACGCTCGTCGGTCAGGCCGCCAAGCGCCAGGCGGTGACCAATCCTGAAAATACGCTTTATGCCATCAAGCGTCTGATCGGCCGTCGTTTCAAAGACGACGTTGTTCAGAAAGATATCAAGATGGTGCCGTACAAGATCACCGAAGCCGATAACGGTGATGCCTGGGTAGAAGTGAAAGGCCAGAAAATGGCACCGCCGCAGGTGAGCGCGGAAGTGCTCAAGAAAATGAAGAAGACGGCAGAAGACTACCTTGGTGAAACCGTCACCGAAGCGGTCATCACCGTGCCGGCTTACTTCAATGACAGCCAGCGCCAAGCCACTAAAGATGCAGGTCGCATCGCCGGTCTGGAGGTCAAGCGTATCATCAACGAGCCGACTGCTGCGGCGCTTGCCTATGGCATGGACAAGTCACGCGGTGACAAGACCATCGCGGTATACGACCTGGGCGGCGGTACTTTTGATATTTCGATCATCGAAGTCGCCGATGTCGACGGCGAAACCCAGTTTGAAGTGTTGGCCACCAACGGCGACACCTTCCTGGGCGGTGAAGACTTTGACCTGGCGCTGATCAACTATCTGGTGGACCAGTTCAAGTCCGACAGCGGCATCGACCTGTCCGGCGACAATCTGGCCATGCAGCGTCTGAAAGAAGCCGCCGAGAAAGCCAAGATCGAGCTTTCCAGCGCCCAGCAGACCGATGTCAATCTGCCCTACATTACGGCCGATAACACCGGTCCGAAGCACCTGAACGTGAAAGTGACCCGCGCCAAGCTCGAGTCGCTGGTAGACGACCTGGTGCAGCGTTCCATGGAGCCTTGCAAGGTGGCCCTGAAAGATGCTGGCCTGTCGGCTTCCGAGATCGACGACGTGATCCTGGTCGGTGGTCAGACGCGCATGCCGCTGGTCCAGCAGAAAGCCGCTGAGTTCTTCGGCAAGGACGCACGAAAAGACGTCAACCCGGACGAAGCCGTGGCCGTGGGTGCCGCTATTCAAGGCGGTGTTCTGGGCGGCGACGTGAAAGACGTGCTGCTCCTCGACGTGACGCCGCTGACCCTGGGTATCGAAACCCTGGGTGGCGTGATGACACCGCTGATCGAGAAGAACACCACCATTCCGACCAAGAAGACGCAGACCTTCTCCACGGCGGATGACAACCAGACGGCGGTCACCATCCACGCCGTTCAGGGTGAGCGCAAGCAAGTGTCGCAGAACAAGTCGCTGGGTCGCTTCGACCTTGCCGATATTCCACCGGCGCCGCGCGGTGTGCCGCAGATCGAGGTGGCCTTCGACCTGGATGCCAACGGTATCCTGAACGTCTCCGCGAAAGACAAGGCGACCGGCAAGGAGCAGTCGATCGTCATCAAGGCGTCCAGCGGCTTGAGTGAAGAAGAGATCGAGCAGATGGTACGCGACGCCGAAGCCCACGCCGACGAAGACAAGAAATTCGAGGCGCTGGTGCAGTTGCGTAACCAGGCGGACGGCATGATCCATGCCACCCGCAAAACGTTGGAAGAAGCCGGTGACAAGGCAACCGATGACGAGAAACAGTCCATCGAGACGGCGATCAGCGAACTGGAAGAAGCCACCAAAGGCGACGACCAAGAGTTGATCCAGCAGAAACTTGACGCGCTCACGGAAGCCTCCGGCCAACTGGCGCAGAAGATGTACGCCGAACAGGCAGAGGGCGCTGAGCAGCCGGGTCAGGAAGGTGCTGACCAGGCTAACGCCAAGCCCGATGAAGACGTGGTCGACGCCGAGTATGAAGAAGTCAACGACGATCAGAAAAAGCAGTAAGTGCTCTTTCTGACGAGGTAGGCGGCGACGCGGGGGGCAACTCCCGCGTTGCTGTTTCCACCTCCAAGACGCACAAGGCTTGATGTGTCGTTAAATACTGTGTCTCAAATACTCTGTCGTTAACACTATGTCGTTAACACATAGTTAAATGTGCAGTTGAATGCGTAGCTAACCAAGAGGCGTAGGACCCATGTCCCAACGCGATTATTATGAAATCCTGGGTGTCGACAAAGGGGCTGATCAGAAAGAGATCAAGAAAGCCTACCGTCGCCTTGCGCAAAAATATCACCCTGACCGCAACCCGGAAGACGATACCGCGGCGGAAAAATTCCGCGAAGTGTCGGAAGCCTACGAAGTCCTGACCGACAGCGAAAAACGTGCGGCCTACGACCAGTTTGGTCATGCCGGCGTAGACGGCCAGGGCGGAGGCTTTGGTGGCGGTGGTTTCGGCGGCGGTGGCGCTGGCGATTTCAGCGACATCTTCGGCGATGTGTTTGGCGATATTTTCGGCGGTGGCGGCGGGCGTCGTCGTGGTCCCAATGCTCCGGCGCGCGGTTCTGACCTGCGCTACAACCTGGAACTGGATCTGGAAAATGCCGTTGCCGGTACCACAGTTGATATCCGTGTGCCACGGCATATCGAATGCGACCGCTGTGACGGCGGTGGCGCCGAGCCGGGGTCAAGCAAGGACACCTGCCCCACCTGCCATGGTCACGGCCAGGTGCGTATGCAGCAGGGCTTTTTTGCGGTTCAGCAAACCTGCCCGACCTGCCATGGCTCAGGCCAGCACATCAAGGTGCCGTGTCACAAGTGTAACGCTGAAGGGCGCGTGCGCGAGACCCGGACACTGTCGGTGAAAATTCCACCGGGTGTGGATACCGGCGACCGTATCCGCCTGAACGCGGAAGGCGAAAGCGGTATCAATGGCGGCCCGCCCGGCGACCTGTATGTCCAGGTGGCCATCAAGCCGCACCATATCTTCCAGCGTGACGGCAAGCACCTGCAATGTGACGTGCCGATCAACTTCGTCGATGCGGCCTTGGGCGGTGAGCTGGAAGTGCCGACGCTCGATGGCCGAGTGAAGCTGAAGATTCCGCCGGAAACCCAAACCGGCAAGATGTTCCGGCTCAAGGGCAAGGGCGTCAAACCGGTTCGCGGTGGTGTCCCTGGCGATCTGCTGTGCAAAGTCGTGGTGGAAACGCCCGTCAAGCTCAGCGAGGAGCAGAAGCGTCTGCTGCGCCAGTTCCAGGAAAGCCTGGAAGGCAGCAATAGCCATCACTCACCCAAGAAGACCGGCTTCTTCGACAGCGTGAAGAAGTTTTTTGAAGAGATGAAGCCGTAATGCCGGACTAATGGCATTAGTCGGCGGTTAAGCTCAAAACCCTCGGTTCGCCGGGGGTTTTTGCTGTATGGGGAGTGCTGCGCATCATGAATAACCTCCAGGATAGGCCTGCCAAAGGGATTTTGCTCAGGGTTCTGTCAGGTCTGTTGTTTACCGGCATGCTGGTCAGCATCAAGGCGGTCAGCGACGCCGTGCCGGTCGGCCAGTCGGTGTTTTTCCGCTCGCTGTTTGCGCTGTTGCCGATCATGTTGTTTCTCGTCCTGCGCCATGAATTTCCCCTTGGCCTGGCAACGCGTCGCCCACTGGGCCATGCCCTGCGATCGGGGCTGGGGGCGGCGGCGATGTTTGCGTCCTTTGCGGCGGTTGCGTTGTTGCCGGTTGCCGAGGCCACGCTGCTCGCCCAGTTGACGCCCGTATTCATGGCGGTGGGCGGGATATTGCTGCTGGGTGAACGGTTTTCGCTCTATCGGGCGGGGGCTATTGTGCTGGCCCTTGGCGGGATGGCGGTGTTGGTGTTGCCAGGGCTGAGTGCGGACGGGGCGGATGGGCAGTTGGCGGGCTATGCGCTAGGCGCGCTCAGCGCCCTGTTAACGGCAGGGGCGCTGTTGACCGTTCGGCGGATTTCACGCACGGAAACGGCGGCTTCCATCGCGTTCTACTTTATTCTGGTGTCGTCGCTGGCGGGACTTGCAACCCTGCCTCTTGGCTGGGCGGCGCTTAGCCCGACCGAGTTTGGATTGCTGGTGCTCTCGGGCCTGTTTGGCGGGGCGGCGCATATCGCGATGACGCTGGCGTTACGCTACGCGGAGGCATCCCGCCTGGCGCCCTTTGAGTATATTGCCCTGGTTTGGCCCGTGTTGGCGGATTGGGTGCTGTTCGGGATACCTGTCTCGAGTGCTTTTCTGCTGGCACTCCCGCTGATGCTGAGCGGGGTGGCGCTGGCCGCCATGGAAGGGCGGCGGCTTAAATGGCCTCTTCGACGATAAGCTGTGGGCTGCCTTTCGAGCAGGACTCGATCCGCGCATTGACCCGGTAAACGGATTGCAGCAGCGAAGGCGTGATAACGTCCTCCGTGGGGCCGCAGGCAATCAGGCGGCCGTGTTCGAGGACCATGGCGGCATCGCTGAAGCGCAGCGCATGGCCCAGGTCATGCAACGCCACCAGAATGAGCATCTGGCGCTCGTCGGCCAGCCGCCGTAGCACGCCAAGCAGGCTGATCTGGCGGTTGAGGTCGAGCGCCGAGGTGGGCTCATCGAGCATCAGGATCTCGGGCTCCTGCACCAGGGCCTGGGCGGCGCTGACCAGTTGGCGCTGCCCACCGCTCAGGTCGCTGATATCACGCTCGCCAAGCGCGGCAATGTTCAATTCCTCAAGGGCGCGGTCAACCTGGGCCAGATCCTCGCTTTGCACTTTCAGGCTGCGCCCCTGCATGCGCGCTAACAGCACCGACTCATACACCGTCAGTACCGCCCTTGCTCCCGTGTCCTGAGGCATGTAGGCCACGGGGCGCTCGGCGCTGGTACCGCTGATAGTGACCTCGCCGTCACCTTTCAATAGGCCCAGGATGCGGCGAAAAAGGGTCGATTTACCGGCTGCGTTAGGCCCCAGCAGGGCGACCATCTGCCCACCCTGAAAGGCTGGTGTCGTAATGTCCTGGATAATGGGACTACGCCCGTAACGGGCGGAAACATGAGTCAGCTGTAGGGTTACCATGACGCCTTCTTGTGGTTAAGCACGAGAAATAGAAAGAAGGGAATGCCCACGAGTGAGGTGATGATACCAATGGGGATGATGGTGCCGGGGATGATGATTTTGGAAATCACGGACCCCACGGAAAGAATCAGCGCGCCACACAGCGCCGAGCCGGGCAGGAAGAAGCGCTGATCCTCGCCCAAAAGAATGCGTGCAATATGCGGCCCGACCAGGCCAATAAAGCCGATGGTGCCCACGAACGCCACCGCAATCGCGGCCAGTAGCGATACCAGTACCAATACTTCCAGTCGCAGCGCACGGGGATTCACACCCATGCTTTCGGCCTTGGCGTCGCCCAGCCGCATGGCGGTGAGCGCCCAGCCGTGACGCGCCAGCAGCGGCATCACCATGGCCAGGACGCTCAGTGCGATCCAGAATTTCGGCCAGGTCGCTTTGGTCAGGCTGCCCATGGTCCAGAACACCACCGCCGCCACGGCCTGCTGGCTGGCAAAAAACTGAATCAGCGCCATGAGGGAATTGAAGATAAATACCATCGCAATGCCCAGCAGCACGATGGTTTCCACCGTCACGCCGCGCTTGAGGCTGAGCGCATGGATGAGAAAGGCGGTGACCATGGCCATCAGGAACGCATTGATGGGCACCACGTACTCAATGGCGGCGGGGATAATGGCGACACCAAAGGCTAGCCCCAGGGCGGCACCAAAACTTGCCCCCGCCGAAATGCCCAGTGTGAAGGGGCTGGCCAGCGGGTTGCTCAGGATGGTTTGCATCTGCGCCCCGGCGATGGACAGGCTCGCGCCCACCACCAGCGCCATCAGGGCCACCGGCATGCGGATTTCCCAGAGAATCACCCGGGCCTGCTGGCTGACGCTGTCAGGGGTGAACAGCGCGGCCATGACCTCGCCCAGGCTATAACGCGCCGGACCCAGCGCAAGGTCGACACACAGGTTGAAGAAGAGCGCGACGACCAGCGCCGCCAGAATCACCTGGCGACGAAATACCTGGCTGCGATAAAAGGCGCGCCCCTGTGAATCCGGCGCGTTAGGCGTTGTCGCGATGCTTTCAGTCGTCATTCAGGGATAACCAGTAGCCGGGTTCGTAGTCGATGGGCAAAAAGCGATCGTGCAGTTCCGCCATGGTGGCTTCCGGGTCCAGGTCGGCAAACAGGTCAGGGTGCAGCCACTTCGCCAATTGCTGGATGGCGACAAAATAATAGGGGCTGTTGTAGAACTGGTGCCAGATAGCGTGGACATTATCCGACTCGACCGCCTGAATGCCGGTCATGGCGGTGCGCTCGGTGAGAGCCTCGAGCTTGGCCCGTGCCTTCTCCATGTCAGCGCCAGGCCCGACGCCGACCCAATCACCGCCCGGCACGTAGGCATCCCAACTGCCGCCGGTCACCACCACGTGGTCTGGGTCAGCGGCAATAATCTGCTCGGGGTTCAAGGTACCGAAGGTGTTGGGGATGATATCCGCAGCAATGTTGGTGCCGCCCGCCAGGGTCACGTATTCGCCAAAGTTGGCAGGGCCAAAGCTCATACAGCACTCGTCCGAGTAGCCGCCTGCCCGGTCGATGAAGACGCTGGGACGCTCGGGGTCGGCCTGCTCGATGACATCCGTGACCCTTGCCAGCTGTTCCTCGGCGAAGGTGATGAATTCCTCGGCGGCGGCTTCATCGCCCATCAGCTTGCCGATGATGCGCATTGAGGGAATGGTGTTTGCGATGGGGTCTTCACGGAAATCGACGTAGACGATAGGAATGTCGAGCTCGGCCAGTTTATCGTCATAGCCAGCATCCTCGGTGGCGGCTTTGGCTTCAATGTTCATCATTACCACGTCCGGGGTAAGCGATGCTGCCTGCTCGACATCGAAGGTGCCGTCTTTGAAGCCGCCAAAGGTCGGGATGGCTTCCATCTCAGGGAAGCGTTCAAGATAGCGGGCATAGTTATCGGGGTCAGCCTGGGAAAAATCCTCCCGCCAGCCCACCACATGCGCAAAGGGGTCCTCCGGCTCCAGTATGCCCACCAGGTAGATCTGCCTGCCTTCACCCAGGATAACCCGCTCAACGGGTGCGTCTAACGTGACGTCGCGACCGGCAACGTCGGTCACGGTAATCTCATCAGCGGAGGCGGCAAAGCTCAATGCAGACAGTGCACCAAACAGCCATTTTGAAAAGTGGGTAGCCATGCGCATTCTTGTTCCCAGTCGTTAGATGGAGTTAATGGGGTGGGTGTAGCACTACTTGCCGACGCAGTGGGGCCCGAATTGTGAGACGCTCTGCGTTTAATTCCTATTTGCAATAGAGATAATTATCGTGGAAACGGCGGCGGCTGTCGAGAGTGGGCATCCCGGGAACGTCTCGTCACGCCCGGGGGCAAACGCTGCTTGGCACTTATTGCTGGGCGCATTAGGCTAGTAGGTACTCACTTGCCACTTCTTTTGGAGAAAGCAGCATGCCGCTATCCCGTGCTGAAATCACGACGTCCTCTGGCGAGCGCTTGATGAATCGCTTGTGCAGGCACTGGGCGCACGAGTTTGAGGTCGAGCATCTGGAGCAAGAAGCCAAAATCACTTTTGCTTCCGGCACTTGCCTGATGCGAGCCGATGACGAAACCTTGATAGTGGCAATCGAAACACTGGAGGAAGGCCACCTGGATGAACTGGAAGGTATCGTGGAGCGGCACCTGGTACGTATGGCCGGTGATGAAGCGCTGGTCATCATTTGGGAAAACTGAGCGAGACCCGACGTCGAACAGGATAGTGGGTCTGTTATAATCGCCTGCCTATATTCCCTTTATATTGATGCACTAGACCACTTAGCGCAGGAGTTTCCATGACTCGAGTTGCCATTGTTGGCGTCGCTGGCCGGATGGGCCGCACACTGGTAAACGCTGTTGAACAAGAGGCTGACGCCACGCTGGCCGGTGGTATCGTCGAGCCTGGCAGCTCCCTGGCGGGTGCCGATATTGGCGAGCTGGCAGGGCTTGGCAAGCGGGGCGTTACGGCGGTGGATTCGCTGGAGGCCATCGTGGACGATTTCGATGTGCTGATCGATTTCACTGCACCGCAGGTGACGCTGGCCAACCTGGCGTTCTGCGCCAAGCATGGCAAGCGCATCGTGATTGGCACCACGGGTATGAATGATGATCAGCTGGCTCAGTTGGATAGCTACCGTGATGACGTTGCGATGGTGTTTGCGCCCAATATGAGCGTGGGCGTCAACCTCACCCTGAAGTTATTGGAGACCGCCGCCAAGGCGCTGGGCGATGAAGGCTACGATATTGAAGTTATCGAGTCCCACCATCGCCATAAAGTGGATTCACCGTCGGGCACCGCCATCAAGATGGGCGAAGTGGTTGCGCAAAGCCTGGACCGCACGCTAAAAGAGCACGGCGTGTTTGAGCGGGTGGGGCAGTGCGGCCCGCGCACCGATAAAGAGATTGGTTTCGCCACCGTTCGCGCAGGCGATATCGTCGGCGAGCATACGGTGATGTTTGCCACTGAAGGCGAGCGTATCGAAATTACCCATAAGGCCTCCAGCCGCATGACCTTTGCCAAAGGTGCGGTGCGCGCGGCACGTTGGGTCGCGGGTCAAGAGAACGGCCGCTACGATATGCAGGATGTGCTGGCGTTGAACTAGATAAGCCACGCGCCTGCGATAGGGCCGTCCGGTCACTGAGGGGTAGTCTTGGGCCAGAAATTCCTGTAACATTCCAAAAATTTTGGCCGAGTGGCTGCCTTCAGGCAGCAAAATGTCTGCAGCGAAAGCACCGCGCTTGTTGCACTGGCCCCAGATTAGAGAGATAGCTAATCGCTGCACTATGACGGTTAGCCATGGATGAGAACAACAAGCGGGATGAAACCGATTTTTATCGGCGTCATCCCGCTTTTTTACGGCCGTTGTTTTAATGGCGACAGCTTCAATGACGATAGTTTTAAAGAATGAGCGTCGTGGATAATGAAGAAATTGCTGAGCCTGCGCCCACAGGCTCCCACCAGTCTGGGAGGATCTTGTTTTGAATAGCCCCGCATTGAGCAAACCCGCAATACTGGCTCTGGAAGATGGCAGTGTCTTCCACGGGACCGCCATTGGCGCGGATGGCGTCACAAGCGGTGAGGTGGTGTTCAATACAGCCATGACCGGCTACCAGGAAATCCTCACCGACCCATCCTATACCCGCCAAATCGTTACGCTCACCTACCCGCATATCGGCAATACCGGCACCAACAGCGAAGACGTGGAATCGGCTTCGATTGCCGCTGCAGGTCTGGTGATTCGCGACCTCCCGCTGCTGGCCAGCAGTTTCCGCTCCGAGCAAACGCTTTCAGACTATCTGAAAAGCCAGAACGTCCTGGGCATTGCCGATATCGACACCCGCCGACTGACGCGCATCTTGCGCGATAAGGGCGCTCAGAACGGGGCGATTCTGGCGGGCGCTGATGCCGAGGGCGATGATGCGGTAGCGCGAGCGCTGGAAGCCGCCCGCGCGTTTCCGGGCCTGAAGGGGATGGACCTTGCCAAGGAAGTGTCTTGCAAAGCGATCTATGAATGGTCGGAAGGCGAGTGGGCGCTGGGTGAAGGTTATGCGGATGCGACGCAAGGTGACCGCCCCTACCATGTAGTGGCGTACGACTACGGTGTGAAATTCAACATCCTGCGCATGCTGGCGTCACGCGGCTGCCGTCTGACGGTGGTGCCCGCGCAAACGCCTGCCGCCGAGGTCATGGCGCTGAACCCGGATGGCGTCTTCCTGGCCAACGGCCCGGGCGACCCGGAGCCCTGCGATTACGCCATCAAAGCCATTCAGGACGTGCTGGAAACCGACACGCCGGTGTTCGGTATCTGCCTGGGCCACCAACTGCTGGCGCTGGCCTCGGGGGCGAAAACCGTCAAGATGGGCCACGGCCATCACGGTGCCAACCATCCGGTGCAGGACCTGGATAGCGGCGCGGTGATGATCACCAGCCAGAACCATGGCTTTGCGGCAGACGAAGATAGCTTGCCGGATAACCTGCGTGCCACGCACCGTTCGCTGTTCGATGGCACCTTGCAGGGGGTCGAGCGTACTGACCGTCCGGCCTTCAGCTTCCAGGGGCACCCGGAAGCCAGCCCCGGTCCGCGCGATGTGGCACCGCTATTCGATCGCTTTATCGCCATGATGCAGGCGCGGCGCTAACGTAACCCTTGGCTGCCGCCATCCATCGTCGTCTTTTGTCGCTCATCGCCACCATTTTTTGCGGGAACCGTTATGCCTAAGCGTACCGATATCAACAGCATTCTTATCATTGGCGCTGGCCCGATCGTGATCGGCCAGGCCTGCGAATTCGATTACTCCGGCGCCCAGGCGTGCAAGGCGCTACGTGAGGAAGGTTTTCGGGTGATTCTGGTCAACTCGAACCCGGCGACCATCATGACCGACCCGGTCATGGCCGATGCCACCTACATCGAGCCAATCACCTGGCAGGCGGTCGAGAAAATCATCGAAGCCGAAAAGCCCGACGCCATCCTGCCCACCATGGGCGGCCAGACGGCGCTGAACTGTGCCCTCGATCTGGAAAAATATGGTGTGCTGGCCAAGCACGGCGTCGAAATGATCGGTGCCAATGCCGATGCGATCAACATGGCCGAAGACCGTGACCTGTTCGACCAGGCCATGAAGCGGATTGGCCTGGAATGCCCGAAAGCCAAAGTCGCCCATACCATGGAAGAAGCCTGGGATATCCAGGCGGAGCTTGGCTTCCCGACGATTATTCGCCCGTCCTACACCATGGGCGGCTCCGGCGGCGGCGTGGCGTACAACAAGGAAGAGTTCGAGGAAATCTGTATCCGTGGTTTCGAGCTCTCCAACAACCACGAGCTGCTCATCGACGAGTCGCTGCTGGGCTGGAAAGAGTACGAGATGGAGGTCGTGCGCGACAAGAACGACAACTGCATCATTGTCTGCGCGATCGAGAACTTCGACCCCATGGGCGTGCATACCGGCGACTCCATCACCGTGGCCCCGGCGCAAACGCTGACGGATAAAGAGTATCAGATCATGCGTGACGCCAGCCTCGCGGTGCTGCGCGAGATTGGTGTAGAGACCGGTGGCTCCAACGTCCAGTTCGGCATGGACCCGAAAACCGGCCGCCTGGTGGTGATCGAGATGAACCCGCGGGTGTCGCGTTCGTCGGCGCTGGCCTCCAAGGCCACCGGTTTCCCGATTGCCAAGATCGCCGCCAAGCTGGCGGTGGGCTATACCCTGGATGAGCTGCAGAACGATATTACCGGTGGGCGTACACCGGCGTCATTCGAGCCGTCCATCGACTACGTGGTCACCAAGATTCCGCGTTTCACCTTCGAGAAATTCCCCCAGGCCAACGACCGCCTGACCACCCAGATGAAGTCGGTGGGCGAAGTGATGGCAATCGGCCGTACCTTCCAGGAGTCGCTGCAGAAAGCCCTGCGCAGCATGGAAACCGGCAACGACGGCCTTGATCCGGTGATTACCGATTTCACGCCGGACAACATGGCAATTATCCAGGGCGAGCTCCAGGCCGCCGGTGCCGAGCGTATCTTCTTTGTGGCGGATGCCCTGCGTGCCGGGATGAGCGTCGAGGAAGTGTTTACGCTGACCAATATCGATCGCTGGTTCCTGGTCCAGCTGGAAGACCTGATTGCGACCGAGGCCGCGGTGGCTAAACGCTCCTTGAGTGAGTTCTCTGCCCGTGAGCTGTTCCAGCTTAAGCGCAAAGGCTTCTCCGACGCCCGCCTTGCCCGGCTGCTCGGCGTCGCGGAAAAAGAGTTTCGTAAAACGCGCCAGGCGGCGGGTATCCGCCCGGTCTACAAGCGCGTGGATACCTGTGCCGCGGAGTTTGCCTCGGATACCGCTTACATGTACTCCACCTACGAAGAGGAGTGTGAGGCGGACGTGTCCGATCGCCAGAAGATCATGGTGCTGGGCGGCGGCCCCAACCGGATTGGCCAGGGCATCGAGTTCGACTACTGCTGTGTGCACGCGGCGTTTGCCATGCACGACGATGGCTACGAAACCATCATGGTCAACTGCAACCCGGAAACCGTTTCGACCGACTACGACACCTCTGACCGGCTATATTTTGAGCCAGTGACCCTGGAAGACGTGCTCGAAATCGCCGACAAAGAAAAGCCGGTGGGCGTGATCGTCCAGTTTGGCGGCCAGACGCCACTGAAGCTCGCCCGCGAGCTCGAAGCAGCGGGCGTGCCGATTATCGGTACTACGCCGGACGCCATCGACCGCGCCGAAGACCGCGAGCGCTTCCAGCAGATGATCGGCAAGCTTGGTCTGAAGCAGCCGCCCAATGCCACGGCGCGCAGTTTCGACGATGCCTTTGCCAAGGCCGAAGCCATCGGCTACCCCCTGGTGGTGCGGCCCAGCTACGTGCTCGGCGGTCGGGCCATGGAAATCGTCTACGACGCCTCCGAGCTCGAAAATTACATGACCAACGCGGTGAAGGTGTCCAACGATTCGCCGGTACTGCTGGACCACTTCCTCAGCGCCGCGGTGGAGATCGATATCGACGCGGTCTCCGACGGCCAGCAGGTGGTCATCGGTGGCATCATGCAGCACGTCGAGCAGGCGGGCGTGCACTCCGGTGACTCGGCCTGCTCGCTGCCGCCTTACTCCTTGCCTGCCGACGTTCAGGACGAGATGCGCGACCAGGTCAAGAAGATGGCCGTGGAGCTGGGGGTCAAGGGGCTGATGAACGTGCAGCTTGCCTGGCAGGATGGCGAGATCTACGTGATCGAGGTCAATCCGCGTGCGTCGCGTACCGTGCCCTTTGTCTCCAAGTGCATCGGTACGTCGCTTGCCCAGGTCGCGGCCCGCTGCATGGCCGGTAAAACCCTTGCCGAGCAGGGATTTGAACGCGAAATCGTGCCGCACTTCTACAGCGTCAAGGAAGCGGTATTCCCGTTCAACAAGTTTCCGGGCGTTGACCCGATCCTGTCGCCGGAAATGAAATCCACCGGCGAGGTGATGGGGTCAGGCGATACCTTTGCTGAAGCCTTCTTTAAAGCCCAGTTGGGCGCGGGAGAAGCGATTCCAGCGCTCACCGGCGAGCGCAAGGCGTTTCTGTCCGTACGCGAGCCGGACAAGCAGGGGATTATCGAAGTGGCCCGTTCTCTGCTAACATTGGGTTTTACTCTTTGTGCAACGCGTGGCACGGCAGCTGCCCTGGAAGCGGCTGGTCTGTCAGTGGAGCACGTCAATAAAGTCTACGAAGGTCGTCCCCATATCGTCGATCTGTTGAAGAACGACGAAATCGCCTACATCGTGAACACTACCGAAGGTCGCCAAGCCATTAACGACTCTTCGGTCATTCGCCGTACTGCTCTCGCGCGCAAGGTGCCCTATGCGACCACCTTGGCGGGCGCTAATGCCGTTTGCATGGCGCTAGAGTACGGTAGGGAGATTACGGTGCGGCGCCTTCAGGATCTGCATGCAGGAGCAAGTCAATGAATAAGGTCCCGATGACGGTAGCGGGCGAGAAAAGTCTTCGTGATGAACTCAATCACCTCAAGAGCGAGGCGCGCCCCCAGGTGATTGCAGCTATTGCTGAAGCGCGTGAGCACGGCGACCTTAAGGAAAACGCCGAGTATCATGCCGCACGGGAGCAGCAGGGGTTTATCGAAGGGCGTATCCAGGAAATTGAAAGCAAGCTGTCAGGCGCCCAGGTGATCGATGTTACCAAGCTGCCCAAGACCGGGAAGGTGATTTTTGGCGTGACGGTATCGCTGCTCAATCTGGACACCGACGCTCAGGTGACGTACCGGATTGTGGGTGAAGACGAAGCCAATATTAAGTCAGGGCTCATCTCGGTGACATCACCAATTGCCCGTGCGCTTATCGGTAAAGAGGAAGGCGATGCGGTCGTGGTGACGACCCCGGGTGGCGACGTCGAGTACGAGATCGAGAGCGTTGAGCACCTCTGACTCAAGCTGGAAGCATGAAGAAAAACACCCCCGCAACCATGGCTGCGGGGGTGTTTTGTATGACGGCGAGTGGGGCATGCTGGCGTCTAGCTCGGGCGAAATTCAGTGGCGGCCGTGGTGATTTTCGAAGCGTTTGATGTTCGAGAGCTTCGGGTTCACTTGCGGGTTGCGGCGATAAAGCAGCGCCATCTTGCCTATGGTCTGAACCGGTTCTGATTGGCTGTGGTTGATCAGTTCCTCGAGCATGGCGGCGCGATCATCGCGTTCCGGCAATGCCAGCTTTACCTTGATCAGTTCGTGGTCGTTGAGCGCACGGTCGAGTTCAGCCAGTAAATTGTCCGAGACGCCGTTCTCTGAAACGGTGACGACCGGATTCAAATGGTGACCAATGCTGCGAAATGCTTTCTTTTGTGCCTGTGACAAGCTCATGGTATCTTGCGGTATCCCAGTTTGCGCTTAACGTTCCATCTTACGGTGAAACGCCACCAAGTGAAAGACATGGTGTAAAAGCGTGCCATCGCCTCTTCCAGTGTTAGATTCTGTCATGCAGCAAACGCCCCCGGGCCGTAAGCGGCCAACGAGCAAAACCAGCGCAAGCTGGATGAAAGAGCATTTTGACGATCCTTACGTCAAGCAAAGCTGGCAGGATGGCTATCGCTCCCGGGCGAGCTATAAACTGCTTGAGATCGACGAAAAAGACAGGCTGCTGCGGCCTGGCATGACCGTCATCGACCTTGGCGCTGCGCCAGGGGGATGGAGTCAAATTGCCGCCGAGAAAGTAGGCCCGCAGGGCAGGGTCATCGCCTCCGATATTCTCGACATGGATGGGCTGGCCGATGTGTCCTTTGTTCAGGGGGACTTTACCGAGGAGTCAGTGCTCAACGCGATTCTTGAGCAGCTGGAAAATCGTCCGGTAGACCTTGTGATGTCGGACATGGCCCCCAATATGAGTGGCATGGCGGCGATTGATCAGCCGCAAGCCATGTATCTGGTGGAGCTGGCGCTTGAGCTGGCGCGTGAAACGCTTTCTCCGGGAGGGCAATTGCTGGTAAAGGTCTTCCAGGGCGAAGGCTTTGACAGTTATTTAAAAGAGCTTCGCGGAAGCTTCAAGCGGGTGGTGACGCGCAAACCCGGTGCGTCTCGGGCGCGGTCCCGAGAAGTCTATCTGCTGGCGGATGGCTTTCGGGGGGCATGATCAGCGCTAGGTCTATCGACAGGATTTATCACCGCGATAGCCAGACAGACAGTTGCAAAGTGTGTCACATTACGTTTTAGAGGCGAGCGTGGCACAGACGGCCCAAGGTATTAGACACCTTGGCAATGGTTGAACCCTCGAGGCTAGTGTAAGGTCTCACCTGTAGGTTTAACTGACGGATTCTTGTAATGAGGGTAGCCCCTTGAACGATATGGCAAAGAACCTGATTCTGTGGCTGGTCATCGCGGCCGTGCTACTGACAGTGTTCAATAATTTCAGTACCGAGAGTGCACCCCAGACAATGAACTACACCCAGTTCGTTGAGCAGGTGCAGGACCAGGAAGTGCGCAGCGTCACCATTGATGGCTATACCATCACCGGTGAGCGGACAGATGGTTCACAGTTTCAGACAATTCGTCCAGCGGCAGAAGATCCCAAGCTGATGGATGATCTGCTGAGCAACGACGTGACGGTGATCGGTAAAGAGCCGGAGCAGCAAAGCATCTGGACGCGTCTACTGATTGCCAGCTTCCCAATTCTGCTGATCCTGGCCATTTTCATGTTCTTCATGCGTCAGATGCAGGGCGGTGCCGGTGGAGGCAAAGGCGGCCCGATGAGCTTTGGCAAGTCCAAGGCCAAGCTTCTCTCCCATGACCAGGTCAAGACGACGTTCTCGGACGTTGCCGGTTGCGATGAAGCCAAGGAAGAGGTCGAAGAACTCGTCGACTTCCTGCGCGACCCGACCAAGTTCCAGCGTCTGGGCGGTACCATTCCGCGTGGTGTTCTGATGGTGGGCCCACCGGGTACCGGTAAAACGCTGCTGGCGAAGTCGATTGCCGGCGAAGCCAAGGTGCCGTTCTTTTCCATCTCCGGCTCTGACTTCGTGGAAATGTTTGTCGGTGTCGGTGCGTCCCGCGTTCGCGATATGTTCGAGCAGGCCAAGAAGCAGGCGCCGTGCATCATCTTTATCGATGAGATTGATGCGGTAGGCCGCTCGCGCGGTGCTGGCATGGGTGGCGGTAACGACGAGCGTGAACAGACCCTGAACCAACTGCTGGTCGAGATGGACGGCTTCGAGGCCAACGAAGGTGTCATCGTGATTGCGGCTACCAACCGTCCTGACGTGCTTGACCCCGCATTGCTGCGTCCTGGGCGTTTTGACCGTCAGGTAACCGTTGCCCTGCCCGATATCCGGGGGCGTGAGCATATCCTCGGCGTGCACCTGCGTAAGGTGCCGCTGGCCGATGACGTCAAGCCGCAGCTGATTGCACGCGGCACGCCCGGCTTTTCGGGTGCCGACCTGGCCAACCTGGTCAACGAAGCTGCCCTCTTTGCGGCCCGTCGTAACAAGCGGCTGGTCAGCATGGAAGAGCTCGATCTGGCCAAGGACAAGATCATGATGGGCGCTGAGCGCAAATCCATGGTCATGACCGACAAGGAAAAGCTCAATACGGCTTACCACGAGTCGGGCCACGCGATTATCGGCCTGGTGGCCCCGGGCCACGACCCGGTTTACAAGGTAACGATCATTCCTAGGGGGCGGGCATTGGGTGTCACCATGTTCCTGCCCGAAGAGGATCGTTACAGCCTGTCGCGCCAGCAAATCCTGAGTCAGATCTGCTCGCTGTTCGGTGGTCGTATTGCCGAAGAGATGACGCTTGGGCCTAACGGTGTTACCACCGGGGCGTCCAACGACATCAAGCGCGCCACTGAGCTTGCCCATAACATGGTTGCCAAGTGGGGGCTGTCGGATGAAATGGGCCCGATCATGTACGACGAGGACGAGTCCCACCAGTTCCTCGGTGGCCCGGGTCAGGGCGGTTCCAAGATGAAGTCGGGTGAAACCACCACGCGGCTTGATAAGGAAGTCCGCAAGATCATCGATGATTGCTACGAGGAGGCGCGCCGCATTCTGACCGAAAATCGCGATAAGCTGGATGCGATGGCGGAAGCGCTGATGAAGTACGAAACCATTGATGCCGACCAGCTAAAAGATATTATGGACGGCCGCGACCCGCGTCCGCCGGAAGGCTGGAATGACGGCGATTCATCCGGTGGTGGAACGCCTGCATCAAGCGATCAGTCCAGCGCGTCCCCCAGCGATACGCGTAATGGTGATGAGGCAAGTGGCGATGGTGATTCAGATGACGAAGAGCCTAGCCGTCGACCCTCTGACCCCCTAGGTGGCCCTGCCGGCCCTTAGGCTCCAAGTCCGGCCGTTGCGCTAACATCAAGGCGTCCCCAAACGGGACGCCTTTTTGTTATGCTGTGCACGCACCTATAATACCGATATGTTTTTTCCGACCAGGCGACAGCATGACTTTTACGGCACGTCCCACCCCGTCGGCGCCGCTGGCGCAGTTTCCTGCGCAACTGCGTTGCGGCCGACATTTACTTGATCTGTCCTTTCCTCGTGTCATGGGCGTTTTGAACGTCACACCGGACTCATTCTCTGATGGTGGCCAGCACGTGGCATTGGACGATGCGTTGCGGCGCGCCGAGCAAATGCTGGCGGAAGGCGCCGCCATGATTGATGTGGGGGGGGAATCGACTCGCCCTGGTGCCTCCCCCGTCGGCGAGCAGCAGGAGCTTGATCGTGTTGCGCCGGTCGTGGAAGCACTGGTACGCGAGCTGGATGCGCTTGTTTCGATGGACACCAGTTGCCCCGCCGTCATGCACGAGGCGAGTGCGCTGGGGGCCGGCATGATCAACGACGTGCGGGCACTCGAGCGGGATGGGGCCCTGGCGGCCGCCATGGGTAGTGGCTTGCCGGTGTGCCTGATGCACCGCCAGGGCGAGCCCCAGAATATGCAGCAGGCGCCCGCCTACGATAAGCCCATCGAAGAGGTGGTGGTCGACTACCTGGCGGCCCGAGTCGCCGAGTGCGAGGCCGCAGGTCTGCGCCGTCATCGCCTGCTCGTGGACCCAGGCTTTGGTTTTGGTAAAACGGTCGAGCACAATCTGCGCTTGCTGAATCGCATGGATGTCCTTCAGTCGCTGGGCCTGCCGGTACTCGCGGGCATGTCGCGCAAGAGCATGATCGGTAAAGTGCTGGGTCGCCCCATCGACGAGCGGCTGCCAGGCGGGCTTGCGCTGGCGGCCATGGCGGTTGAGCGCGGGGCGAATATTGTACGCGTCCACGATGTGGGGCCGACGGTCGACGCCGTCAATATGGCGTGGGCCGTGTGGCAGGAAGGCTGCGAGGCCTCTACCAGCAAGGAGAGTAACGCATGACAAGACGCTATTTTGGTACGGACGGTATTCGCGGGAGGGTCGGTCAGTCACCGATTACCGCCGATTTCATGCTCAAGCTGGGCTGGGCGGCGGGTCAGGTATTGCGCCGGGAGAAAGGTCGTACCCGGGTGTTGATCGGCAAGGACACGCGTATTTCGGGTTACATGTTCGAGTCTGCGCTTGAATCAGGACTGTCTGCTGCGGGGGCCGACGTGGCACTACTGGGGCCAATGCCGACCCCCGGTATTGCCTATTTGACGCGCACTTTTCGTGCCGATGCCGGGATCGTGATTTCAGCCTCGCACAACCCCTTCGATGATAATGGCATCAAGTTTTTTTCGGCAGAGGGTAAAAAGCTCCCGGATGCGATTGAAGACCGAATCGAGACCATGCTGGATGCGCCGCTGACCACGGCGGATGCGGCCCAACTGGGCAAGGCCATGCGTATTGACGATGCTGCCGGCCGTTATATCGAGTTTTGCAAATCGACCCTGCCCGATCGCCTTAGCCTGCATGGCTTGACCATTGTGCTCGACTGCGCGCATGGTGCCACCTACCACATCGCCCCGAGTGTGTTTCGTGAACTGGGGGCTGAGGTCAGCGTCATTGGTGGCACCCCGGATGGCCTGAATATCAACCATGACGTTGGCTCGACGCACCCGGCCGCGCTGCGTGCGGCGGTGATCCAGCAAGGCGCCGACCTGGGGATTGCCTTCGACGGCGATGGCGACCGTGTGTTACTGGTCGATTCCGATGGCCGTGAAGTCGACGGGGACGACATTCTTTACCTGATCGCCCGGGATCGCCAGGCGCGCGGTCTGCTGGAAGGTGGCGTGGTAGGCACGCTGATGAGCAACTTTGGCTTGGCGATGGCGTTTGAAAAAATGGGTATTCCATTTGAGCGCGCCAAGGTCGGAGACCGTTTCGTGATGGAGCGTATGGCAGCCAATCAGTGGGAGCTGGGTGGCGAATCGTCGGGCCATATCTTGTGCAGCCATGTCCAGACCACCGGAGATGGCATCGTGTCAGCGTTGCAGGTGTTGGCGCTGATGATGCGTGAGCAGCAACCGCTCCCCGCCTTGTTAAGAGGGTTGGAAAAAGTCCCGCAGGCGCTGGTGAACGTCAGGTTGCCTGCAGGGACAAATGCCAAGGACGTGATGGCCTCGGAGCCGCTTCAGAAGGCAGTGTCCGCTCTCGAAAAGGAGTTGGGCGATGAAGGTCGTGTCTTGCTAAGGGCGTCAGGCACTGAGCCGTTAATTCGTGTCATGGTGGAAGGCCGCGCGCATCTGGACGTCGACAAGTTGGCAAATCGCCTGGCCGAACAAGTGCAGGCGCTGCTTAAATAGCGTCTGCTGACAATAGCGGTTGTCTTGACAAGTCCGCTCCTATACCATTTCGCTCCACCTTGAGTGTGAGGAGGCTTCATGCGTAGGCCATTAATTGCCGGTAACTGGAAAATGAACGGTTCGACGGCTCTGGTGAAAGCGTTTGGCGATGCGTTTGCAGCCGCCAGGTTGCCCGCTGGCGTCGATGTGGTCGTGATTCCGCCTTTTCCCTACCTGGAAACGGCGCGGCAGGCCTTCAGGAATACGTCGCTAAAACTCGGGGCGCAGACGCTCAATCCTCAGCCCTCGGGCGCGCATACCGGTGAAGTCAGTGGCAGTATGCTGCAGGAGTTTGATGTCGCTTATGTACTGGTCGGTCATTCAGAGCGGCGGCAGCTTTATCAGGAAACTGACGAGCAGGTATTTGACCGTCTGATGGCGGCCCTGGCGTCAGGGCTTACGCCGATTCTCTGTGTCGGGGAAACCCTGGAGGAACGCGATGCGGGGCACACCATGGATGTCGTGCTGCGCCAGGTAGAGTACGTAATGTCTCGCCTGGAGCCCGCCCAGCGTTCTGAGGTGGTCATCGCCTATGAGCCGGTATGGGCGATTGGCACAGGGCGAACGGCAACGCCTGAGCAGGCTCAAGAGGTCATGGCCGGTATTCGGTCTTATCAGGCCTCGTTCGATGCGGTACTTGCCGAGCAGCTCAAGCTGTTGTACGGCGGCAGCATGAACGCAAACAATGCGGCTGAGCTGCTTGCTCAGCCGGATATCGACGGCGGTTTGGTGGGCGGCGCTTCGCTCAAAACCGACGATTTTCACGCCATTTGTCAGTCAGCAGGATAACGCCATGCAAGTTGCAATTCTTATGGTCCACGTGGTGATTGCGATCGCCCTGGTTGTGCTCATCCTGCTTCAGCAGGGTAAAGGTGCCGAAGCAGGTGCCGCCTTCGGTGGCGGTGCGTCGCAAACGGTATTTGGTTCACGCGGCAGCGGTAATTTTCTGTCCCGTTTCACGGCCATCCTTGCAGCAGGCTTTTTCGTCACGTCGATGGCGCTGGCCTACTTTGCCACCCAGGCAGGACAGGCGCCGGAAGCGGGTATTCCTGACGCTAACCTGATCGAGCAACAGCAAAGTGCACCAATGCTTGACGAAGGTAACGAAAGTGCGGATAATGCCGCGCCAGTGCTAGAGGAAAGCAGCGAGTAACTGATTGATCTTGCTTTCTCGAGCCTCCCCTGATGCCGAAGTGGTGGAATTGGTAGACACGCTATCTTGAGGGGGTAGTGACCTTACGGTCGTGCGGGTTCAAGTCCCGCCTTCGGCACCATCTGATGCGCTGGTTCGCCAGTTCCCCAGACGTAATAAACGCTCCTTGGTTGAAGCGTCTAAAGGATAAAAGACAGCTTGACGGAATAAGCACAAGCGTCTATTATCTGCGACCTAGATTGATGCGGGGTGGAGCAGTCTGGTAGCTCGTCGGGCTCATAACCCGAAGGTCATCGGTTCAAATCCGGTCCCCGCTACCACTTTCTGGCGATAAGCAAGCATGTGCGAGCGTTTCATGTCATGAGAGGCGACGCCATCATCAAGGGGTTTCCCAATGCTTACCGTCATGTTGGTGTAACAGGTTTCTTTCGAAAAGCCCCTTCCTGTGAAGGGGCTTTTTGTTAGCAGCTTTTCGTTAACAAGCGTGTCTCAAGGGCGGATGCCCATCGGCTTGCCGGAGGCACATTTCCGGGTAACGCCAATCAGCCACCTAGCTTTTCATATGTCTCCTGGCCAGGTGCCTGATGCAACGGCTATAGGAGCAATGTCTGTGGCCACAAAACATGCGGCGCTGCACGCGCTGATAGAACCTGTTGTTGCTGCCATGGGCTTTGAACTATGGGGCATCGACCATCTTTCGCAGGGTAAGCATTCGCGGTTGGTGATTTATATCGAACGCGAAAGCGGCGTCAATGTTGAAGACTGCGCCGATATCAGTCGTCAAGTCAGTGCGATATTAGACGTCGAAGATCCTATTCCGGGGGAGTACCGACTCGAAGTGTCTTCGCCGGGTATGGCACGCCCGCTGTATACCCTGGATCATTTTTCCCGTTTTCAAGGACACCATGTCGCATTAAAACTGCGCGCACCCTTTGACGGGCGGCGCAAGTTTCAGGGGTTGCTGGCAGGTGTCGAGGGCGACGAAATACTGCTGCAAATGGATGGCGAAGAGTATTGTTTTCCGATTGAAGGCATTGATTCTGCGCACGTTGTACCGCAGTTCGACGATTAACCAGGTGGCGTGGTGGCCGGCAGGCAGTTGGCGCGATGCACATAAGGACAGGTTTTCTGGCGAGGCAAACGCATGAGTAAAGAAATATTAATGGTCGTTGACGCGATCTCTAACGAAAAAGGTGTTCCCCGCGACGTTATTTTTGAAGCGGTGGAATCTGCTCTTGCGAGCGCGTCACGCAAGCGTTTTGACAATGAAGAAGCCAACGTGCGGGTACACATTGACCGTCGCACGGGGGATTACGAGACGTTTCGCTACTGGACGGTCGTCGAAGACGACGAATTCGAAACGCCAGATTACGAAATCAAGCAAAGCATCGCTGAACAGCGCGATCCGCCGCTGAAACTGGGCGATGTCGTCGAACAGAAAATCGAAAATGCCGTCTTTGGTCGCATCGCGGCACAAACGGCCAAGCAGGTCATCGTGCAAAAAGTGCGCGAGGCCGAGCGTGCCGAAGTCGTGCGCCAATATACCGATCGCGAAGGAGAGCTGGTCGCCGGTATTGTCAAAAAGACCACGCGCGACGGCTTGATCATTGACTTGGGTGATAACGCGGAAGCGTTTCTGCCGCGCAACGAAATGATCCACGGTGAGCGCTACCGGATGAACGAGCGTGTTCGCGCACTGCTGGTCAAGGTCGACCCCGACGCGCGTGGCGCCCAGCTGCAGCTGTCCCGGACCTGCCCCGAGCTGATTATCGAGCTGTTCAAGATTGAAGTGCCGGAAATTGCCGAGCAGCTCATCGAAATCAAGGGCGCGGCAAGGGATCCCGGTTCACGCGCCAAGATTGCCGTGAAAACCAACGACCGACGCATTGATCCCGTCGGTGCCTGTGTCGGCATGCGCGGCTCTCGCGTGCAGGCGGTATCGACCGAGCTGCAGAACGAGCGTGTCGACATCGTGCTATGGGATGACAACCCGGCACAGCTGGTGATAAACGCCATGGCACCCGCCGATGTGGCGTCTATCCTTGTTGACGAGGATGCCCATGCGATGGATGTCGCCGTCGCTCAGGATAATCTGGCCCAGGCCATTGGTCGTAGCGGCCAGAACGTGCGTCTGGCCTCTGATCTGACCGGCTGGCGGATCAACGTCATGACCGAAGACGAAGCGGAAGCCAAGCGCGACCAGGAAATTGATAGTCTGGTGGATTCTTTTGTCAGCCATCTCCAGGTCGATGAAGATGTTGCCCGCCTGTTAGTGGACGAAGGGTTCACGACTCTTGAAGAAGTCGCCTACGTGCCGCTTGAAGAGATGCTCGAGATCGAAGAGTTCGACGAGGATCTGGTTGAAGAGCTGCGTGCACGGGCGAAAGACGAGCTGCTGACGATGGCGATTGCCTCGGAAGAAGCGCTAGACGGTGCCCAGCCGGCAGACGATCTGCTGGCGATGGACGGCATGGAGCGCCATCTGGCCTTCATTTTTGCCAGCCGCGGCATTGTCACCATGGAGGATCTCGCCGAGCAGTCTGTTGATGATCTGGTCGATATCGAGGAGTTGGACGAAGCGCGCGCAGCGGCACTGATCATGACTGCCCGTGCGCCCTGGTTTGAAGACGATGACGCGTCGGATTCGAACACACAGTAAACAGGTCACGGGCTGAGGAGGGTCAATATGTCAGATATGACAGTTAAAGATTTTGCAGTAAAGGTAGGCCGCGATGTGCCCCGCCTGCTAGAGCAGATGAAAGAGGCGGGTTTACAGCACGCTTCGGAAACCGATGCGGTATCGGAAGAAGATAAGCGCACCTTGCTTAACTTTCTGAAGAAAAGTCACGGCGGCGACGGCGATGAAAGCGATAGCGGCAAGAGCCGTATTACGTTGACGCGCAAAACCCGCAGCCGTATCAAGACAGGCGAGCGCGGTAAAACCATCGAAGTTCAGGTGCGCAAGAAGAAGACGTACGTCAAGCGCTCTGAAGAAGAGGACAAGCCGAAAGCGCCTGAGCCCAAGCATTCGGGTCCGCGTCAACTCGTCGGTGACATGGCCGAAGCTGAGGCTGAAAGCAAAGCGCGTGATGCACGCGAAGCCGAAGAAAAGGCCGCTGCAGAAAAAGCCAAGGCGGCTGAAGAAGCAGCGCGTAAAGAAGCCGAACAGGCTGCCCAGGTCGAGGCTCAGAAGACACCTGACGTTCCGGTGCCCGAGCTGCAGATCGACGACACCCCGGCATCCGAAGACATGCCGCCGGCGCCGCCGAAAGAAGGCCGCTCCGACCGTCGTACCGCACCGCCCAAGAAATCAGCGGCCAAGAAGAAAGGCCGTCGTGATGACGAGGAAGATCGCGGTGATCGCGAAGAGCGCAAGCGCGGTGCTGGCGGCAAGAAAGCCAAGCGTGCCGAACGTCGCGGCGGTCGTCGTGGTGGTAGTGCCAGCGGTGGTAATGGCAAGCATGGCTTCCAGAAGCCGACTCAGCCGATCGTGCGCGAGGTCTCGATTCCCGAGTCCATCAGCGTGGCGGATCTGGCCGACAAGATGTCGATCAAAGCCAATGAAGTCATCAAGGCGATGTTCAACATGGGCGCGGCGGTCACCATCAACCAGACCATCGATCAGGATACGGCAGCCATCGTTGTCGAGGAGATGGGCCACAAGGTCAAGCTGGTGAAGGATGACGCGCTGGAAACGGAAATGCTCGAAGGCATCTCCTACGAAGGCGACGAGATCACCCGTTCACCGGTCGTGACCGTCATGGGCCACGTCGACCATGGTAAGACGTCGCTTCTCGATTATATCCGCAAGGCCAAAGTGGCAACCGGCGAAGCGGGTGGCATTACCCAGCATATCGGTGCCTACCATGTGGAAGACGAACATGGCGGCGTTACCTTCCTGGATACGCCAGGCCACGCGGCGTTTACCGCCATGCGTGCCCGCGGCGCCCAGGCGACCGACGTTGTCATTCTGGTCGTGGCGGCGGATGACGGTGTGATGCCCCAGACGGTTGAGGCGATCGAGCACTCCAAAGCGGCGGGTGTGCCGATGGTAGTGGCGGTCAACAAGATCGACAAAGAGGGTGCTGACTTCGACCGCATTCGTAACGAGCTATCGCAGCACGGCGTGATCTCGGAAGAGTGGGGCGGCGATACCCAGTTCGTCCACGTGTCTGCCAAGAGCGGTGATGGCATTGAGGAGCTGCTGGAAGCGATCCAGCTGGTCTCTGAAGTGCTCGAGCTTAAAGCCGTGCCTGAAGCACCGGGTAAAGGTGTCGTGGTTGAGTCGCGCCTGGATAAAGGCCGTGGCCCCGTGGCGACCGTGCTGGTTCAGAACGGTACGCTCAAGAAAGGCGATATCGTCCTGGCCGGGCTGCACTACGGTCGCGTGCGGGCGCTAACCAACGAACTTGCCAAGCAAGTGGACGAGGTGGGCCCGGCCATGCCGGTCGAGATCCAGGGCCTGGACGGTACGCCGGACGCCGGTGACGACTTCATGGTGGTTGCCGACGAGAAGAAAGCCCGCGAAGTGGCCAACTTCCGTCAAGGCAAGTACCGCGAAGTACGCCTGGCGCGTCAGCAAAAGGCCAAGCTGGAGAACATGTTCAGCCAGATGGGCCAGGACGAAGTGGCCAAGGTCAACATCGTGCTGAAAGCCGACGTTCAGGGTTCGCTGGAAGCCATCAAAGGGGCGTTGGAAGAACTCTCGACCAGCGAAGTCGAGGTGGCGGTTGTGTCGTCCGGCGTTGGCGGTATCACCGGTACCGATGCCAATCTGGCGCTGGCCTCTGAAGCCATCGTTGTCGGCTTTAACGTCCGTGCTGACGCCGCTGCCCGTGAGATCATCGAACGCGAAGGGCTGGATCTGCGCTACTACAGCGTCATCTACCAGCTGATCGACGAGGTCAAGCAGGCGATGAGCGGTATGCTCGCGCCGGAGTGGAAAGAAGAAATCGTCGGTGTGGCTGAAGTTCGCGACGTCTTCCGTGCGCCGAAGATTGGTGCGATCGCAGGCTGTATGGTCGTTGAAGGCAGCGTGCACCGTAACAAGAAGATTCGCGTGCTGCGCGATGACGTGGTGATCTACGAAGGTGAGCTCGAATCGCTGCGCCGCTATAAAGACGACGTACAGGAAGTGCGTAGCGGCGTTGAGTGCGGCATCGGCGTGAAGAACTACAACGATGTCCAGGTCGGCGACAAGATCGAAGTCTTTGACCAAGTGAAGGTCGAGCGCAGCCTGTAGGGCTGAGGAGCAAGCATGCGCGAATTCAAGCGTACCGACCGGGTAGCCGACCAGCTCCAGAAGGAGCTGGCGGTGCTGATCCAGCGCGAAGTGAAAGACCCGCGCCTCGGCATGGTCACGGTCAGCGGTGTCACCGTGAGCCGTGACCTGGGGTATGCGGATATCTACGTCACCCTGTTGGGTGAACAGGACGCCGAGCGTATCAAGGAAAACCTGCAGGTGCTGAAGCGGGCGGCAGGTTTCCTGAGAAGCCAGATAGCCAAGCGTATTAAACTGCGCCACGTTCCCGAGCTGCGTTTTCATTTCGATGAAAGCGTGGTGCGTGGCCAGCAGCTGTCGTCGCTGATTGACAAAGCGGTTTCAACCGACCGTGCCCGCCAGGAACAGGACGATGCAAGTGCGGATGAATCAGGCGAGGAGCCGCGTTAATGGCGCGTCGCCGTCGGGGGCTGCCGGTGAATGGCATTGTCTTGCTGGATAAGCCGAAAGGACTTTCCAGCAACCATGCCCTGCAGCGGGTGCGGCGTCTTTTCGAGGCGCAAAAAGCCGGCCATACCGGCACCCTGGACCCTATGGCGACGGGCTTGCTGCCTATCTGCCTGGGTGAGGCCACCAAGTTCTCATCGCACCTGTTGGAAGCTGACAAGGTATATCGCACCCGGGTAGAACTGGGCACGATGACCGACACGGGAGATGCAGAAGGCGCGATCATCGAGCAGCACGCCGTGCCAAGCTTGACGGTCGATGAAGTTGAAGCGACGCTATCCGGCTTTCGCGGCGAGATCGACCAGGTGCCGCCGATGTACTCGGCGCTGAAGCACGAAGGTAAAAAACTCTATGAGCTCGCCCGAGAGGGAAAGCAGGTTGAGCGTGCAGCGCGGCGGGTAAGCGTGTATGATGCCCGCCTGCTGTCCTTTGAAGGCACGGCCTTCGAGCTGGAAGTCAGCTGCAGCAAGGGGACCTACATCCGTACCCTGGCTGAAGACATTGGCAAGGCGCTGGGCTGTGGCGGTCACATCAGTCAGTTGAGAAGGCTCAAGACCGGCCCTTTCAACGGCGATGCCATGTGGACGCTGGAAGCGCTTGAGGCGTTAGCCGATCAAGCGGCCCGCGAAGCCGAGCTGATGCCGGTTGACGTGCTGGTGGATCATTTGCCATCGCTTACATTGGATGAACCGGCTTATGGGCGCTTGGCTCACGGCCAGTCCGCCAATGTGGTGTCTGGCGAATCATTGCCCCCCGAAGCGTTGGCAAGACTTTACTACGCCGAGTCGTTCATAGGTCTCGGCGTTGTAAAAGAAGGCCAGGAAGTGGCACCCAAGCGGCTGTTAAGTACGGTCGCTATCTCGTAAGGCGTTGCATCAATGCGGCGGTTTGCGAGAAAATTGCACATGAAAATAGTAGATTGAGACTGCAAATATGCGTGGTCTCACCCATTCATTGTTAGGCATATTGCTTACTGGAGAGACAGATGGCATTAACCGCTGAAAAGAAGGCCGAGATCGTCAACGAATACGGCCGCGGCGAGAACGACACCGGATCACCTGAAGTGCAGGTTGCCCTGCTGAGCGCCAATATCAACGGCCTGCAGGACCACTTCAAAACCAACAAGCAGGATCACCACTCGCGTCGTGGTCTGATCCGCATGGTAAACCAGCGTCGTAAGCTGCTGGATTACCTGAAGCGTAAAGATTTCGAACGCTATCAGTCTCTGATTCAGAGCTTAGGCATCCGCCGCTAAGTTATTGTTGGCGATGGTCGAGAAACGGGCAGCCCCTCGGGGGCTGCCCGTTTTTTTGTTTCTGGTAGCCCTATCGCGCGGCAACGCCTAGAATGGTGGCGAGTCCAAACGACCCATACGAAAAGACAAGTAGCTATTAATGTTAAAGGAAGTCGCCGTGAATCCGGTAAAGAAAACGTTCCAATACGGTCGTAGCACCGTCACCCTAGAAACCGGGCGTATCGCTCGCCAAGCCACCGGCGCCGTTATGGTGACCATGGACGATACCGTTGTCCTGTGTACCGTGGTGGCCAAGAAAGAAGCGAACCCCAACCAACCCTTTTTCCCGCTCTCGGTGCATTACCAGGAGAAGACCTACGCAGTCGGCAAGATTCCTGGCGGGTTCTTCAAACGTGAAGGCCGTCCCACCGAGAAAGAGACGCTCACATCGCGCTTGATTGATCGTCCGATCCGTCCGCTGTTCCCCAAGGGGTTCATGAACGAAGTGCAGGTGATCTGTACTGTTCTGTCGACCGATCGCAATCATGATCCAGACATCGCGGCGATGCTGGGCACCTCAGCGGCGCTTTCGATTTCGGGCGTTCCCTTTAGCGGCCCGATTGGCTGTGCCCGGGTTGGCTTTAATGAAGAGCAGGGCTACTTCCTGAACCCCACCGTTGAAGAGCTGGGCAGCTCTGAACTGGATATGGTCGTCGCGGGTACCGAGAAGGCCGTGCTGATGGTCGAGTCGGAAGCCAAAGAGCTGCTTGAAGACGAAATGCTGGGGGCTGTGCTGTTCGGGCACGAAGAAATGCAGGTCGCGATCCGGGCGATCAATGAACTGGTTGCCGAAGCCGGTAAGCCGCGCTGGGATTGGCAGCCGCCGGAAGAAAATACAGCGCTGAAAGCGGCCATGGCGGACGCGTTTGAAGCCAAAGTCGGGGAAGCCTATCGGATTACTGACAAGATGGCTCGTCAGGACGCGCTGTCTGCCCTGAAAGACGACGCCGTTGCCCAGCTTGCGGCTCCCGAAGGCGAAGAGGCGGAAGGCAAATTCAGCAAGGATGACGTCAAAGCCGCCTTCGCGGGGCTTGAAAAGCGCGTCGTGCGCTCTCGTGTCGTCAAGGGCGAGCCGCGCATTGACGGCCGTGACAATACCACGGTGCGTCCGCTGGATATCGAAGTCGGTACGCTGCCCAAAACGCACGGTTCGGCTGTGTTTACGCGTGGTGAAACCCAGGCGATTGCCATTGCCACCCTGGGCACGCTACGTGATTCACAGCTCATCGAGTCGCTGGAAGGCGAGCGTAAAGACCGCTTTATGCTGCACTATAACTTCCCTCCCTACAGCGTCGGTGAGGCGGGCTTCATGGGCGGGCCCAAGCGTCGCGAAATCGGCCATGGCCGTCTGGCGCGTCGCGGTGTTCAGGCCATGCTGCCAGCTGAAGATGCGTTTCCTTACACCATTCGGGTCGTATCGGAAATTACCGAGTCCAACGGCTCAAGCTCAATGGCGTCGGTGTGCGGTTCGTCGCTGGCCCTGATGGACGCCGGTGTGCCGCTGAAGGCACCGGTGGCCGGTATTGCCATGGGCCTGGTCAAGGATGAAGACGGCTATGCCGTATTGACCGATATCCTGGGGGACGAAGATCATCTTGGCGACATGGACTTCAAGGTGGCCGGTTCCCAAGAGGGCGTGACCGCCCTGCAGATGGACATCAAGATCGAAGGGATCAACGAAGAGATCATGGAAACGGCGCTACAACAGGCCCATACCGCACGCCTGGGAATCCTCGAGCAAATGAATGCCGTGATCGCCCAGAGCCGTACGGAAGTGTCTGAAAACGCCCCGTCCATGGCGACCATCAAGATCGATCCGGACAAGATCCGTGATGTTATCGGTAAGGGTGGCGCCACGATTCGCAAGATTTGCGAAGATACCGGCGCGTCGGTCGATCTTGACGACGACGGTACCGTGCGTATCTACGCGGAAGACAAAGCCGCCGCGAAAAAAGCCATCGACACCGTACTGGCCATTACGGCGGAAGCGGAAATCGGCAAGCTGTACATGGGCAAGGTGGTACGCATTGCCGACTTCGGCGCTTTTGTGAATATCATGCCGGGCACGGATGGGCTGGTGCATATCTCGCAGATTGTGCAAGAGCGGGTTAACAACGTCCGCGACTTCCTGAACGAAGGCGACGACGTGCTCGTGAAGGTGCTCGATATCGATAACCGCAACCGGGTGAAGCTCTCGATCAAGGAGATCACCGAAGAAGAGAAAGCGGCCTTTGAAGCCGCCGACGTGGAAGTCGCTGACTAACCAGCGGCACCGTCGATATCACCGCCCTCGCAGCGTCTCGTTGCGAGGGCGGTATTGTTTGGGGGATCGTCCGGGGACAGGGAGGAAGGAGCGATGGAGCAGCAACAAGCACCGCGTTGGTGGGCAGTGTTCGCGGTGATGATGGGGATTTTCCTGCTGGTGACGGCCGAGCAGCTACCGATTGGTCTGCTGTCGCAGGTAGCGTCCTCCATGGGCGTTACGCCAGGTATGGCAGGCTTGATGGTCACGGTGCCAGGGGTGGTGGCTGCCTTCTCGGCGCCGCTTCTGCCGGTCGCGGTGGGGCGTCTTGATCGCCGCATCATGCTAACGCTACTCATGGGCGTCATGGTGCTGGGTAGCGTGCTGACGTCGCTGGCCAGCAATTTGGCGCTACTGCTGGCCTCGCGTGTGCTGGTCGGGCTCAGTATTGGCGGTTTCTGGGCGGTCGCGGGAAGCATTGCGCCGCGTCTGGTGCCCGAGGCCCAGGTTTCCAAGGCAATGACGGTGATCTTTGGCGGGGTTGCAGCGGCGTCGGTGCTGGGGGTGCCGCTAGGAACCCTGCTGGGCGAGTTCAGCAGCTGGCGGGTTGCCTTTGGCGCGCTGGGCGGGTTAAGCCTGTTAACGGCCATGGCGCTGTGGTGTTGGCTGCCGCCATTGCCACCCCGTGAGCCGGTTCGACTGCGGATACTGGCGCAGCAGTTCAGCAACCGCGGAGTGCGGGTGGCGGTGCTGACCACCGGCTTTGTGGTGGTGGGGCACTTTGCGGCCTATACCTTTATCAGCCCCGTACTGCAGGACATCAGCGGTATTGCGCAGCGTCACGTGGGCAGCTTGCTGCTGCTCTACGGAGCGGCGGGAATCCTGGGTAATATCGCGGCAGGCATGTTCGCCGGGCGTCACCCTTATCGCGCCGTGCTGGCGATCCCCTGTGTGTTACTGCTGGTCGTTGCGGTCTTTCCCTGGCTGGGCGTGACGCCGACCAGCGGTGTGGCGTTGTTGATGGTGTGGGGCGCGGTGTTCGGCAGCGTGTCGGTGAGCATTCAAACCTGGATTCTGCGCACCGCTCCGAACACCGAAGCGGCTACCGCGCTGATGGCGTTTACCTTCAACCTATCGATCGGGTTTGGGGCGATGATCGGCGGGCGGATTGTCGACGGCACCAGCCTGCCGGTGGCGATGTGGGCCGCGTCGGGGCTGTTTTTGCTGGGTACACTGCTGGTGTTGCGAACGCCGTCGCGGGTCGTGGGGGAGAGGCACCGCTGAGCCAGGCAAAAAAATGCCCCCGTCGAGGCGGGGGCATAGCGGTGATACATCAGCCGCTTCGGCCGTACAGGCTAGCTTCGCTCAATCGCCAGTGCGACCCCCTGGCCGCCGCCGATACACAGCGTCGCCAGGCCTTTCTTCGAATCGCGGGCAATCATTTCATGCAGCAAGGTCACGAACACGCGGCAGCCGGAGGCGCCGATGGGGTGGCCCAGGGCGATTGCCCCGCCGTTGACGTTGACTTTGTTGGTGTCCCAGCCGAGTTCCTTGTTGACCGAAAGCGCCTGGGCCGCAAAGGCTTCGTTGGCTTCCACCAGGTCCAGATCGTCGAGGCTCCAGCCGGCTTTTTCCAGGCAGCGGCGAGTGGCCGGTGCGGGGCCAATGCCCATGATCGCCGGGTCGACGCCCGCGTTGGCGTAGCCGGCAATGCGGGCGAGCGGCTCCAGGCCAAGCTGTTTGGCTTTTTCCGCCGAGCAGATCATTACCACCGCGGCGCCATCGTTGAGCGCCGAGGCGTTACCGGCGGTCACGGTGCCGTCTTTCTTGAACGCCGGGCGCATGCTGCCCAGTTTCTCGGCGGTGACTTCGCGTGGGTTTTCGTCGGTATCAAACACCAGCGGGTCGCCTTTGCGCTGGGGAACTTCCACCGGCACGATCTGGCTTTTGAACCTGCCCTCTTTAATGGCGGCCGCGGCTTTCTGTTGCGACGCGGCAGCGAATTCATCCATCGCTTCACGGGTAATGCCGTACTTTTCGGCCAGGTTCTCCGCGGTGATGCCCATGTGGTAATTATTGAAGGCATCCCACAGACCGTCGTGCACCATGGAGTCGATAGCCTTCCAGTCGCCCATGCGCTGCCCGTTGCGTGAGTTGGGCAGTACGTGAGGCGATGCCGACATGTTTTCCTGGCCACCGGCCAGAATCAGCTCGGCATCGCCGCAGCGAATGGCCTGAGTCGCGAGATGCAGGGCTTTAAGGCCCGAGCCACACACCTTGTTGATCGTCATGGCCGGTACGGCCTCGGGAAGACCGGCCTTGATCGACGCCTGGCGAGCTGGGTTCTGGCCGACACCGGCGGTCAGTACCTGGCCCAGCAGCACTTCATCGACCTGGTCGGCAGCAACGCCCGTTGATGAAAGAATGTCCTTGATGACGAGTGCGCCCAGGTCACTTGCGGGAATACCGGCAAGAGATCCTCCAAAAGCGCCTACAGCGGTGCGGCGTGCCGCCACAATGACTACTTCTTGCATAACAGACTCCTGATCTAAGTAACGCCGGTGGGAAAACGCCAGCGTTTGTGTTGAGCGTTGTTGTAACCGTTATTGTCTCAGCATAGGTCTTGTATCAGCATAGGGGAAGGGTGTGGTTGGCGGCAATATGCTTTTTGGCCCAAATGAAAACGGGCCAGCGTGTGGCCCGTCGATCATCGTTTCTGCTAGGCAAGCTGGACAGGGATCGCATTACTGGTGTGGCTGACGTGGTTGCCTTCCTGAAGATACACCAGCGCGGGCTGATGGTTATCCAGCTCGGCTTCCGAATAGTGGGCATAGCTGCAGATGATGATGCGATGCCCCGGTGACGCCAGATGGGCGGCAGCACCGTTGATCGAGATCAGGCGTGAGCCTTCTTCACCGCGGATGGCATAGGTGGTGAAGCGTTCGCCATTTTCCACGTTATAGATCTGGATCTGTTCGTTCTCGCGGATGCCGGCCATGTCCAGCAGGTCGCCGTCGATGGCGCAGGAGCCTTCGTAGTTGAGTACTGCGTGGGTCACGCGGGCCATATGCAACTTGGCTTTGAGCATAATCGTGTGCATGGAAACTCCTAGATAGCAACGCTAGCGTTGGTGGCTAGCATGCGTCGCAGCCGGTAGCTGCACGCTGAGGTTGTCGATAAGCCGGGCAGGGCCGAGATGGGCGGCGGCTAGCAGAACGGCGTGGCGCGTCGAGGGGGTCACTGGGCCGAGCATGGTGTCACGCAGCTCCAGGTAGTCCGGCGTAAAGCCCGCATCATACAGGGCCGTGTGGCCTCGGTGTAGTACCTGTTCGATGGATTCGCCATGCTCTAATGCATCGCGCAAGCTGCACAGGGTTTGGTAGAGCGCAGGGGCCACTGCTCGTTCCTGCTGGCTCAAATAGCCGTTACGTGAAGACAGCGCAAGGCCATCCTCGGCGCGCACAATGGGGACGCCGATAATCTCGATGGGCAGGTGCAGGTCGCTGACCATCTTGCGAATCACCGCAAGCTGCTGGTAGTCCTTTTGGCCAAAAAAGGCCACGTCGGGCTGCACCAGATTAAACAGCATGCTGACCACGGTGGAAACGCCGTCAAAGTGCCCAGGCCGGGAGCCGCCACACAGGCCTTCCCCCATCTCGGGCACGTGCACCAGGGTCTGGGCGTCTAAACCATTAGGGTACAGCGCGCTGACGGTCGGGCTGAACAGGATATCGCAGCCTGCTTCGGTTAGCTGTGTCTGGTCCGCCTCGAAGGTACGAGGATAGGCGTCCAGGTCTTCGCCGGGGCCAAATTGCATGGGATTGACGAACAGGCTGGCGACGACCACGTCTGCGCTCTGCCGGGCGCGGGCAACCAGCGCAAGGTGCCCGGCGTGAAGGTTGCCCATAGTGGGTACCAGGGCAATCCGATGGCCGCGTAATCGGTGCTCGCGCAGCGTATGGCGTAGCTCGGAGATGTCTCGCAAAGTATGCATAGCAGTCTTGTCGTCGTTCACGGGCATTGCGCTAATACGTTCACATGGGAACATCGTTTAAAAGCAGTGTTCCGGCGCGGGGAAGGTCCGGGTTTTGACCGCCTCGTGATAGTGCTGAAACGCAGACTGAATGCTGTCGGCGTCAGCCATGAAGTTTTTCACAAAGCGCGGCGTACGACCGTGGGTCACCCCGAGAGCATCGTGCATCACCAGGATCTGGCCGTCGGTATCCGGACCCGCGCCGATACCGATCACCGGCACTTCCAGTGCTTCCGTGACCGCCTTGCCCAGGCTCGCGGGCACGCACTCCAGTAAGATGACCGATGCGCCCGCCGCAACGAGGGTTTTGGCATCGTTAATGATCTGTTCTGCCTGGGCGGCCTCTCGGCCTTGTACCTTATAGCCGCCAAGTTGATAGACCGTCTGCGGGGTCAGCCCTAGGTGTGCGCAGACAGGGACGCCACGACGGGTCATCTCGCGGATGCCGTCGGCCATCCAGGCTTCGCCTTCGACCTTGACGAGCTCGGCACCGGCGCGCATGAGAGCGGCGGCGTCATCCAGCATGCGTTCGGTGGAGGCATTGCTCATGAAGGGCAGGTCGACCATCAGCAGGCTATGGCCTTTGCCACGGGCCGTGCAGCGGGTGTGGTAACAGATGTCGTCAATGGTCACCGGCAGGGTGCTGCTGTGGCCCTGCAGGACCATGCCCAGCGAGTCGCCCACCAGCAACACATCGATCCCTGCGTGGCTGGCGGCGTGGGCAAAGGAAGCATCATAGGCGGTCAGGCAACTGAACGTTTCGCCAGCGCGCTTGTGCGCCTGTAGCGTGCTCAGGGTGACGGTTTTCATGGCGTGCTCTCATGTTCTACGTGAGGCCGACGCGGCATCGGCGTGCGGCCAGTGTTAACGCCGCCTTGTGGCGGGCGCTGAGTGGCGTAACCGGTAATTGTTACCTGAATGCAGGCTTGGTGTCGAGATGTGTGTCAGATGGTAGCCGTCGGAGTAACATCGGTATCCGTTAGCCGACGTATCGGCGCGCTATCGAGTTCGGCCCGCCAGTCACCCAGTGGGCGATGGTGGAGGCTTAAGTCCGGGGCCAGCTCGTACAAGGGGACAAGGACAAAGGCGCGTGTGTGCATATGCAAATGAGGAACCCGAAGGCGGGGCAATCGGATCGTTTCCTGGCCGTAAAGTAGCAGGTCCAAGTCGAGTGTCCGTGGCCCCCACCGGCGTTGCCTTTGTCGGCGATGTCGCTGTTCCAGCGCCTGCAGTTGGTCGAGCAGCGCAAGAGGCGAGAGTCGCGTTTCAAGCGCGGCAACCGCATTGATAAAATCGGGCTGATCCTGGGGCCCCAACGGCGGGGTGGCATACAGTGAAGAGGCACCGACCACGTCGCTCAGCGGTAGACGGGCAAGCTCGTCAAGCGCCTGACGTACCTGGGCCATGGGGTTGTCCAGGTTGCTCCCCAGGCCGATATAGGCAAGCGACATGTGCGAGGTTAACCTTCGCTCTTGCGCGGTTTGCGGCGCCGTTTACGGCGGCGGTCGCCCTGGCCTGCAGGGTCGCCGCCCACCTTTTGCAGCAGGCGGCGTTGATCGTGTTCATCACCTGTCTGGAAGGCGTTCCACCATTCACCCAGCCCGCCCGGGATTTCTCCTGACTGTTCGCGCAGCAGCAGCAGGTCATAAGCGGCCCGGAAGCGCGGGTGTTCGCGGGTCTGGAACGCCTTTTTGCCGCGGCGCAGGGGTAAACGCCCCTGAAGCTCCCAAATGTCGCGCATCGGCATGCCAAAGCGTTTGGGGATGGATACATGCTGAAGCTGTCGAGTCACTACCTGCTGAGCGGCCGCTTGTAGCGCGGGAATGGACGGCATGCCCTCGCTTTCAAGCGCTGCCTGGCGGTGGGCAACCGGGGGCCACAAGAACGCCGCCAGCAAGAACGCAGGGGTGACGGGGCGGTCTTCGGCGATACGCTTGTCGGTGTTGGCAAGCGCCTTTTCAATCAAATCTTCCGCCCATGCCGCATCCGCCATGGCCTCTTCAGCTTCGGGGAACAACATGCCAAACAGTCCGTAATGGCTTAGCATCCTGAAGGTCACCAGGCCATGACCCGACATGAACAGCTTGAGTACTTCATCGAAAAGCCTCGCCGGGGGGATACTCAACAGCAGCGGCGCAAGGTCGTACATGGGCGCTTCAGTGTCGGCGTCAATCGTGAAGTCCAGCTTGGCGGCAAACCGCACTGCCCGCAGCATGCGAACAGGGTCCTCGCGGTAGCGGGTGGCGGGGTCGCCAATCAAGCGCAGCGTCCGCGCCTCGATATCCTGCGCCCCGTTGGCAAAGTCATGGATAGTGAAATCGGCGATGTTGTAGTACAGCGCATTCACCGTGAAGTCGCGCCGCAGAGCATCCTCTTCGATATTGCCCCATACGTTGTCGCGCAGCAAAAGGCCGTCATCCGACTGTTGAGCAATGTGATCGCCGTGTTCGTCCTGGGGCTTGCCGCGGAAGGTCGTGACCTCGATGACTTCACGGCCAAAGCGCACATGCACAATACGGAAACGGCGCCCGATCAGGCGCGAATTGCGGAAAAGATCGCGCACCTGCTCGGGGGTTGCGTTGGTCGCAACGTCAAAATCCTTGGGCATTTTGCCAAGCAGGGCGTCGCGAATGCAGCCGCCTACCAGATAGGCGTCAAACCCGGCGCCATTCAGGCGATAAAGCACCTTCAAGGCAGCATCGCTGATCTGCTGACGAGAAACGGGATGCTCGGAGCGAGGTATGATGCGGGGGCTGAGCGCGCCTGATGCGCCCTGTTGGGGTTCGAGCAGAGATTTCAATTGCTCTCCCGGACTGTGTAGTAAACGGGTAAATCCTTTAAGCATGCGGCGGAATCGACTCGCAGGATATCGAAAAAATGGCCCTAATGTAAGCGACGAGTCGCTGAGTGTAGCCGACCGCTGGAGGCTTGCAAAGCGTTGGCAGGGTTGTGGCATGAGCAAGGCCGCTAAACGCAGAAAGGGGAGGCCAATAAGGCCTCCCCTGTAAAAGCGACAATCAGCGTCCGTTGCTGCTGTTTTTCTTCATGATGGCACATCGCCCTGAATACGCACCGCAGTCGGTAGGCGTGGCAATCACGTGGATTCCGACCGCCTCGTATTCAAAACAATAATCCAACCGCGAATCTTTCATCCTCCGGCGATTTGTTATTGGATCCGGGGTGTACACACTGACTGCTGTTGTTCTTGTTGGGGCGCAGTCTTTCCGGCGTACGTCGCGTCCATTTTTGGGCACTTGCCGAGTTTTATTGTTGTATGTAGCGCTTATTTTTCTTAGCGCAAGCAAGTAACGAGATACAAGCCTGTTGTTGTTGTTAGTACCGTTATCTCTGCCTGGCCCTGTTGTTCTTGTTGTGGCTCAGGTCTGGGCGGTGTCATGTTGTTTTTGTTGACGACTTACCGCGTTGCCCAGTTTGTTTTTCTTACCCAGATATATTGCACTCGACGTGCCACTCGCAAGATAACGCATGGAATTCAGGTAGTTGTGTTTTTCTGCTATGCCAGGAAAGGGTTGTGAGAATGAAGTGTTACCCGCTTTGAGCCGTCTTTCGTGTGGGAAGGTAACAGTATGCGGGTAACGAATTTCGTGGATATTTCTTTGATAAATCAGTGTATTAGACGTTAGTTGTAGGTGCGATGGCGCTGTTCAGCTAGGGCGGCGTGCCGTCTTCTTGCGCGGTATGCCCAGCCGCTGGCGCCGCTCCCATAGGTTTTTGCGGCTGATCCCCAGCTTCTGTGCCAGCTCGGTCTCACTCATCTGGTCCTGGTGCTCAAGTACAAAGTGTTGGAAATAGTCTTCCAATGACAGGTCATCGTCTTCGGTGCCGGGTTGAAGCGTGTCGGCGCTGGCGGCTGAAGGAGGGGGGCTGGCCGCTGGTGTCGGGCGATGGGAAACGGGGGCAAGCCCCAGGTCGTCGGGGTGGATCAAATGGCCTTCGGCCAGAATGACGCCGCGTTCCAGGGCATTTTCCAGCTCACGCACGTTGCCGGGCCAGGGATAGTCACGCAGCTCATGGCGTGCCGCCCGGGATAGGCGCAGCCCTTGGCGATCGTGTCGCTTGCAGGCCTTGTCGAGCAGGATGTCGGCGATTTCCAGCACGTCGTCTTCGCGCTCACGCAACGGCGGCAGCTCGATCTGCATGACATTCAGCCGGTAGTACAGATCCAGGCGAAATTCGCCGCTCTTGGAGAGCGCGCGCAGATCGCGGTGGGTCGCGGCGATCAGGCGGACATCCACATGGCGGGTTTCCACCGAGCCGATTTTGCGAATTTCGCCTTCCTGGAGCACGCGCAGCAGCCGTGCTTGAGCGTCGAGGGGGAGCTCGCCAATTTCGTCCAGAAATAGCGTGCCGCCATCGGCGGCTTCGACCAGCCCGGTACGCGCGGCGCTGGCGCCGGTGAAGGCGCCTTTTTCATGGCCAAACAGCTCTGACTCGATCAGTGTTTCCGGGATGGCCGCGCAGTTGACGCATATCAGCGGGGCCTTGGCCCGTTTGCTTTGTTGATGCAGGGCGCGGGCGACGAGTTCCTTGCCGGTGCCGGACTCCCCAAGGATGAGCACCGTGACATCGGCGGGCGCGGTTTTGCGAATGCGGGTGTAGACCTGCTGCATGGCCACGCAGTTGCCGATCATGGTTTGTCGGCCGCCCCCGTCATCGGTGATGTCGGGCGGCGGGCTGTGCTGCATCGACTGCTGGTGAAGAATCCGCGCAACGGTTTCCAGGAGCTCTGCGTGGTCAAACGGTTTGGCAACGTAGTCCACCGCGCCCTGTTTGAGGGAGTCGACCGCCGAGCGCATGCTGGCATAGCTGGTCATGATCAGAACCGGCGCTGGCGCGGCGGCCTGGATCAGGTGGGTTCCCGGCTCGCCGGGCAGGCGCAGGTCGCTGATAATCAGATCAAAGTCGGCCAGATCGAGTGTTTCGGCCTCTTCGGCACTGCCCGCTTCGCTGACCTCATAGTCGTGGCGCTCGAGCAGACGTCTGAGTGCACTGCGAATAATGGCTTCATCTTCAACAATCAGAATCCTAGACATGGGGCAGCTGATCATCCTGTTGGAAAAGCGGTAGCCACAGGGTTATGGCCGTACCGCGAGATGTTCCGGGCGGTGGCGATGCCACCTCAATTCTGCCGTGATGCTCATTGATAATCTGGTAGGCCAGTGATAACCCGAGCCCAGTGCCTTCCCCGGCTGCTTTGGTGGTGGTGAAGGGCTCAAACAGGTGGTCACGTACCTTGGGGTCAATACCCTGACCGTCGTCGGTCACACACCACCATGCCTGATCAGCCTGCTTGCCTGCCGTGATGTGCACGCTGCCCTCTGGGCTGCAGGCATCCCGCGCGTTGCCCAGTAGATTTACCATCACCTGGGTCAGGCGCTGGGCGTCCCCTTGCACCACCAACGCGTCCGTACACTCATTGGTAAAGATGACATCCTCGCCCGAGCGGGCCAGGTGGATCAAGTGCAAGGCATCGTCGGTGATCGTTCTTAGCACGACGGGCGAGCGAGGCAGCCCGGGCGAATCGCGCCCGGCATGGGCAAAACCGACCAGCGAATTGACGATCTTGGTGACCCGCTCGGTCAACTGTTGAATATGATCGGCGGTTTCCAGCAAGGCGGGATCCTGGGTGTCATAACGCAGGTTTTGCGCCAGCGACGAGATGCCGGTAATCGGATTGCCTATTTCATGGGCCACGCCCGCCGCCAGTTGGCCGATGGAAGCGAGGCGAGCGGCGTGAACCAGCTCGTCCTCCAGCCACTTCATCTCGGTGTGGTCTTCTACCAGAATGACGCTGCCACCGCGACTGTCGTTGCCGCTCAGGTCGGCCTTGTGCAGCGTCAGGAAGTAGTCTTTGTCGTGGAGCCTTACAGCCTGTTTGTACAGCGGTGACGGCCCTTCGTTGAGTACGCTACCCAGCAGCCATGGCCAGGGGGCAGGCAGGCTGTCCCGGCGCGAGCCGATCACGCTTTCCCCACTGATGCCGGAAAGCTGCGAAAGCGCCTGATTCCACATCACCAGCTCTTCGTCGTCGCCGAGGACGCAAAGCCCGACGGGCAGGTAAGCCAGCGTTTGGCGATGGTGGCGGCGCAGCCCATCGAGCTCCCTGGCAAGCCCCGTGAGCCGCGAGCGATAGGCTTCCAGGCGGCTTTCCACGAAATGGATGTCATCGGTAATCGGCGCATCGTCGTGGCGGTAGGGCAGGTAACGGTCGACGATATCCCGCGCCACTGAAGGGCCCATCAAGCCGGAAAGGTTTGCCTGGATACGGTCACGCAGGCGGCGCAGTGCGTAGGGGCGGCGCTCCTGATGAGTCAGGTTGAGTGCCTTGAGCGCACGGTCGACTTCACGGTGAGCCGCTTCATCGCCCAGTGCCTGGGCCAGGTGGGTAGAGAAGTCACTCGCCGTAGCGGCTTCCAGCGGCAGGCGTTTCGAGCGAATGACCGCATCCACCGAGCAGGCCTCGGCCGCCGATTTTTCACCTTCCGAGGTGCGGGTGAACAGCGACACGACGATCAGCAGCAGGATGTTGAGCGATTGAGACAGCAAGGTGACGCTATACCAGATGGGCGCATCCGTGGGTGTCAGCGGTGTCAATGGCAGTGTAGGCGGGGTATAGCCCGCCACAAGGGGCAGCCATAGCCCCCAGAGCCAGACGCCAACGCCCCCGATCAGGCCAGCCACCATGCCCTTGCGGTTGGCACCCGGCCAATAGAGCAGCGCCAGCATGCCTGGCAAACACTGGGCCATGCCGATGAAGGCGGCGAGCCCCAGGCTGGTCAGCGGGTGATGACGGCCAACCCACTGATAAAACAGCCAGCCGCTTAAAATAACCCCGATCACCAGCCCACGGCGCAGCCATAGCAGCCAGCCGTAGAGGTCGCTACGCGCTTCGGGGGGCCTGGCCACCAACACGATGTGGTTGAGTACCATCCCCGAGAGCGCCAGTGCGATTAGCATCATGGTGCCGCTGGCGGCCGCCAGGCCGCCGATAAACGCCAGCGCCCCGACCCACCAGTGCTCGCTCAATGCATAGGCGGCGTAGGCGGTGAAGGGGAGCGTCTCGTTGACCGACTGCGCAGCCCACCAGATAAGCGGGACGGGTAAGGCCATCAGCAGTAAAAATAGCGGCAAGGTCCAGCTTGCCTGCAGCAGCGTCTGCGGCGACAGGCTTTCCGCAAAGGTGATATGAAACAAATGCGGCATCATGAAGGCGGCGGCAAAAAACAATAGCAGCAGGGTGCGCCATTGGGCGGGATCAAAACGGGCGGTGCGCGCCTGGGCAAGGTAGCCGGGGCCTTCGAGCCATGCCTGCAGGTCGCCAGGGCCACTGAACACAAACCACAATGCCACGGCACCCAGCCCCAGCATGGCCAGCAGTTTGACGACCGATTCGATCGCCATGGTGCTCAACAAGCTGTTGTGACGGCTATGCACATGACTGTGTCGCGCCCCGAGCATCACCGCCAAGGCGGCGATGGCCGCGCAAAATGTAAGCGCCATGACAGGCCCAGCCTGGCTCTGGGTGAAAAGATTGACGGCCTCGCTCATGGTTTTGACCTGAATGCCCAGCAATGGCAACACCGCGAGCAGGCTGACCAGGGTTACCAGAGTGCCCGCCCAGCGGGAGCGAAAACGAAAGGCGAACAGATCCGCCAGTGAGGCGAGTTGATAGGTACGGGTGATTCGTTGAATGGGGACCAGCAGCACCGGGGCAAGCAGAAAGGCACCGGCGGCCCCCAGGTAGTAGGCGAGATAGCCAAAGCCAACATTAGCCGCCAATTCGACGCTGCCATAAATCGCCCAGGCGCTGGCATAAACGCCCAAAGCCAGGGTGTAGACGGCAGGATGACGGCTGATGCGCAGCGGTATCCAGCCCCTTTCCACCGCCAGGGCGCAGCCCAGCAGAAGGGCAAGATAGCCCAGGCCGAGAAGCAGCGCGCCAAGGACCTCAACGCTCATCCAGTTTCCTCTTCTGTTCAAGCCACAGTGTCAGGGCAATCAGCCCGCCCCAGATGACAAAGGGCCGATACCAGGCCACGCTCGGGTCGCTCCAGCCATCCATCAGCAGGGGGGAGAGCAGGTAGCCGCCGAAGACCAGAAACAGCATGATGCGGTAAACGTACATGTCAGGGCTCCTGTGGCAATTCGCGCTGCGCTGACGGTGACAGTCGCTCGACCGACCAATGTGTCACCCCCCAGTCTAACTGAGTGGTCACCGGCGCTTGGGCAAGGTCATCGGGCGGCGCCTGGTCAAGCGCCTGCAGCGCCCGAAACAGCTGGTGGCGTATGGCGCTCGGCGCCTCGGCCAGCGCCGGTGCAAGGTTCTGCTTGGAAAGCTTTTGGCCCTGGGATGTCACCACCAAGGGTAAATGCAGGTAACGGGGCTCGGGAACTGCCAGTGCCACTTGCAGCTGGCGCTGCCAGGGCGTGTTGTCGAGCAGGTCAAAGCCTCTGACAACGTCCGTTATGCCCTGCTCGGCGTCGTCGACAACCACCGCCAGTTGATATGCCCAGAGAGCATCTTTGCGTTTGAGGACGACGTCCCCCAGTGTTTCAGGGTCGAACTGCTGCCAGCCAAACAGGCGGTCGTGCCATTGCACCGGGCGCTTCCCTAGGTCGCTGCGCAGCCGCCAGGCGACCGGCTGGGCGGGATCACTTAGCCCCGTGCGACACCAGCCAGGATAGACCGGATATGCCTGCCACTGTTTGCGCGAACAGCTGCAAGGGTAGGCCAGCCCCTGGTCGGCGAGGGTATCGAGCGCCTGCTGATAGGCAGCGTGGCGGTCATGCTGCCAGCGAACGGCCTCGTCCCAGTGAAGGCCAAACGCTTCCAACTGGCGCAAAATGATGCTGTCGGTGCCTGACGGGCAGCGTGGCGGGTCGATATCTTCAATGCGTACCAGCCAATCGCCGCCCGCCGCGCGGGCGTCCAAGTAACTGCCCAGGGCTGCCACCAGCGAGCCAAAATGCAGAGGCCCTGACGGCGTGGGGGCGAACCGCCCACGATAGCGAGTTGGTTGCGTCATCGAAGCCTTCCAGAAACCAAAACGGGCACCACAGGGTGCCCGCATTCCACAATAGCATACAGGTCGATTCTTCCTGGCTTAGCCGCCGAGTTGCTTCTCCTTGAGCTCGGCCAGGGTCTTGCAGTCGACGCATAGCGTGGCGGTCGGGCGCGCTTCAAGGCGGCGAATACCAATCTCGACCCCGCAGGCTTCGCAGAAGCCGTAATCGTCTTCGTCGATCTTCTCGATGGTTTCGTTAATTTTCTTGAGCAGCTTACGCTCGCGGTCCCGGGTGCGCAGCTCAAGGCTGAAACCTTCTTCCTGGGTCGCCCGATCGGCCGGATCGGCGTAGTTGTTAGCATCTTCCTGCAGGTGGCGTACGGTACGGTCCACCTCTTCCATGAGGTCCTGTTTCCAATCCAACAGCAGCTGGCGGAAGTGCGCCAGCTGTTGGTCATTCATATATTCTTCACCCGTTGCCGGCTCATACGGTGTGAAGGGCTTGGACGCTTCCGGTTTTTTTTCCGCTACTGGCATGGGAGTGCCCCCTACGTATGTGACTACTGATCGACCATGAGCGTGTGTCACGATCTCACGCCAAAGGGATGCTTGTTTAGCTGAAAATTTGCTGTGTTGCAAGCATAATAGAATGCTTTCTATCATGAACTTGCCTCCAGTGCGACCAAGCTCATGTTTTTACTACCGCTAGGTAAGGAGCCGTTATGGCCTGGAATTCACGGGTGAATCATGTCGCACCTTTTCGTGTGATGCATCTACTGGAAATGGCTCAGGCGCGTGAGGCAGCGGGCCATGATGTGATTCACCTCGAAGTCGGGGAACCGGATTTCGCGACCCCCGCGCCAGTGGTGGCCGCGGGTCAGCAAGCATTGGCGACAGGCAAAACCCGCTACACGCCTGCCGCTGGCCTGCCCGCATTGCGCGAGGCGATTGCCGGTCACTACGCGGAGCACTTCAATGCCTCGGTAGACCCCGCGCGGATTCTGGTCACACCCGGCGCTTCGGGGGCGCTGTTGCTGGCCAGCCAGCTACTGGTCGAGACGGGCGATCGGGTCATGATGGCCGATCCCAACTACCCGTGTAATCGCCATTTCATGGCCCTGGCCGGTGCCGACGTCGATGCTATCCCGGTCGGTCGTGACAGCGGCTGGCAATTGGACGCTGCGCTGGTCGAGCGGTACTGGCAACCCCATACGCGGCTGGCGATGCTGGCATCGCCTTCCAACCCGACCGGCCATACGTTGAGTGTCGATGCGTTGAAAGCGGTGTTCAAGGCGGTGGCCGAACGCGGCGGCGAGGTGCTGGTGGATGAGATCTATCAGGGGCTGAATTACGACGACGCGCCTCTTTCAGCAACGTCGCTGTCTGACGACGCCTTTGTGGTCAACAGCTTTTCCAAATACTTCGGCATGACAGGCTGGCGCCTGGGCTGGCTGGTGGCCCCTGAGCGTGCGATCGAGCCGCTCACCAGGCTTGCCCAGAACGTGTTTCTTGCCGCCCCAACGCCTTCCCAGCACGCTGCATTGGCCGCCTTTACCCCCGAGTGTCGCGACATTCTCGAGACTCAGCGGGCGACGCTCAAGCAGCGTCGTCAGGTATTGCTTGAGGGCTTGGCGCAGTTAGGGCTGGCGCCGGATCTGCCGCCCCAGGGGGCGTTTTATCTGTGGCTGGACATTTCCCGCTATAGTCGTGACAGCCAGGATTTTTGCGAACGGCTGCTGCGTGAGGAGAACGTGGCGATCACCCCCGGCATCGATTTTGCCGTACAGGGCGGCGAGCATCATGTGCGTATTGCCTTCACCAACGACGTCGAGCGGCTGGAAGACGCCGTGGTGCGCATTACCCGCTTTGTGAGCCGTCTATGAGCCTTACCTACCAGGGCTTGGTGCCGGGTACCTTGCTGCGCCGCTACAAGCGCTTTCTGGCCGATGTGCGCCTGGACGACGGCCGGGACGTCGTCGCTCACTGCCCCAATACCGGCTCGATGAAGGCGGTCAATGTGCCTGGCTGCCGGGTATGGCTGTCGCCAAGCGATAATCCGAAACGCAAGCTGGCCTGGACCTGGGAATGGATCGAGTTGCCGCAGCCGGATGGCACGGCGGCGCTGGCCTCGGTGCATACCGGGCGCGCCAATCGCATTGTGGAGGCGGCCATCGAGGCCGGTGATATCACGCCGCTGGCGGGGTATCCAACGCTCAGGCGCGAGGTGAAAGTGGCCGACGCGCGGTTGGATTTTCGCCTGGACGACCCTGACCGTGGCGCCGTCTACATCGAAGTGAAGCAGGTGACGCTAAAAGAAACCGACGGCCACGGTTACTTTCCCGATTCGGTCAGCGTGCGCGGCGCCAAGCATCTGCGCTCGCTGCAGGCGTTAGCCGAGCAGGGTGAGCGGGCGGTGCTGCTGTTTTGCGTGGCTCATGAGGGCATTGGCGATGTGGCCCCTGCCGCGCATATCGACCCGGCTTACGCGGCTGCAATGGCGGAAGCGGCCAGCGCAGGCGTCGAGGTGTTGGCATACGGGATAGACGTGCAGTTGGCGGCCGCCAAGCCCGCGTCAGTGCGCCTGACGCGGGCCTTGCCGATACGCTGGCCGTTGCCCTCAGCGGCGACGTACGCGGAAAATGGCGATTTCACCGAACAGGTTGGGCCATAGCCTAGACGTCCAGTGCCCGCGGTGGTCACCCACGCCCACGGCGCGATCCACAATCACCATGCCTTTTTCACGGCACAGGTGCTCAAAGTCGTTGAAGGTGGAGAGATGAATGTTGGGAGTGTCGTACCAGGCGTGGGGCAGCGACTTGGAAACCGGCATGTAGCCGCGCAGGCCCAGGTGAATACGGTGACGCCAGTAGGCAAAGTTGGGAAACGTGATGATGCCCTCTTCGGCAACGCGCAGCATTTCATCGAGCATTTTATCGGGGCGACGCAGGGCCTGCAGGGCCTGGGTCATGATCACCTGATCGTAGCTGTTGTCGCAGAAGCTGCCCAGGCCATCGTCAAGGTTATGCTCGATGACATTGACGCCGCGGGCCACGCAGCCGGTAATGCCGTCGTGATCGATTTCAAGGCCGTAACCGGTCACGCCTTTGTGCTGGGCCAGCGCTTCGAGCAGTACACCATCACCGCAGGCCAGGTCCAGCACGTGCGCGCCCTCGGGGACCCAGTCGTAGATCAGTTCCAGATCAGCGCGCATCATGGTGTCTCCTCTGCATCAGGATGAGCGAGGTTAAGCTCGCGGGCCGCGCGATTCATGAAAGCACCGAATACCGCTTCGTAGCGGGGCTCGGGTAACAAGAACGCGTCGTGGCCATGGGGCGAGTCGATATTGGCGTAGCTCACCGGTTTGCCCGCACGCGTGAGGGCGTCGACCAACTCCCGAGAGCGTGGCGGCGGAAAGCGCCAGTCGGTGGTGAAGCTGACGATCAGGAACGGGCACTGTGCCGGGGCGAGGGCGTTGGCGAGATCCCCGCCCTGGGTGGACGCCGGGTCGAAGTAATCCAGCGCCTTGGTCATCAGCAGGTAGGTGTTGGCGTCAAAGGCGGTGGAAAACGTATCACCCTGATAGCGCAGGTAGGATTCCACCTGGAATTCGACCCCGAAGCCGAAGTTCAGGTCGTTGCTGCGCAGGTCACGGCCGAACTTGCTGCCCATGGCGTCTTCGGAAAGGTAGGTGATATGGCCCACCATACGGGCCAGCTTCAGCCCACGCTTGGGCACGGTATTATGCTCGGCGTACCAGCCGTCAAAAAAATCCGGGTCGGAGCGGATCGCCTGACGCGCGACTTCATTGAAGGCAATGTTCTGCGCCGACAGGCGTGGCGTCGCGGCGATGACCACTGCATTGGCCACCCGGTCAGGGTAGGTCATTGTCCACTCCAGCACCTGCATGCCCCCAAGGCTGCCACCCACCGCTGCTGCCCAGCGCTCGATCCCCAGCTGGTCGGCCAGGCGAGCCTGGCTGGCCACCCAGTCACTCACCGTGACCATGGGGAAGTCGGGGCCCCACTGGCGCCCGGTGTCAGGGTTGTGGCTCACCGGGCCGGTGCTGCCGTGGCAGCCGCCCAGGTTGTTCAGGGACACGACGAAAAAGCGGTTGGTGTCGATAGCTTTGCCGGGGCCGATATGGGCGTCCCACCAGCCGGGCTTGCGGTCTTCCTGACTGTGATAGCCGGCCGCGTGGTGGTGGCCTGAGAGCGCATGGCAGATCAGTACCGCGTTGCTACGCTCGGCGTTAAGAGTGCCGTAGGTCTCGTAAATCAACTCGTACTCGGGCAATACCTTGCCGCAGGCGAGCGAAAGGGGCGTGTCGAATTTGGCGACATTCGGAGTGACCAGCCCGACGGAATTCGTCGGCCGGTCCTCAAAAGCAAGCGTGTCTGAATCGGGCATCGAAAGCGTTAGTCCTGCTGAGTCAGTCGTCGTAAATAAGCCAGTGCCAGTGATTACAGGCCGACCAGGGCGCCGGAAATGCCGGCCGCGCGAATCAGTGAGCCCACCAGTAGCCCGTCCACCAGGTTAATGGCGATAAATACCACAATGGGGGATAGGTCAATCATGCCCAGCGGCGGGATGACCTTGCGTACCGGGGCCATGATGGGCTCGACCAACTGCATGATTAACAGCGCGCCTGGATGACTGGCGTTGGGGGCGACCCAGCTCAGAATGATCATCACGATCAAGGCGAAGAAGTAAATCTTCAGGATGGCGTTGGCCAGGGCGGCGATACCGGCGATCAGTAGCCCTGTTACAGGGGGCATGCCCACGCCAATCACCATGAAAATCGCAATAATGCTGATGACCTTGAGGACAAACCCGGCCGCCAGGGTGGCAAGATCGAAGCGACCGGCGACCGGCCCCAAGAAACCCTGGAAAAGCCCCACGGCTGGCTGGGTAATCTTGACGACCGTCTGGCTCATGGGGTTGTAATAGTCGGCCCTTGATGCCTGCAATAAAAATCGCAGCATGAGTAAAAACAGATAAATATTGATCAGCGAGTTAACCAGCATTAACCCGGCGCTGCCCAATTCGTTGCCCATGGCTATTTCTCCTATAAAATCCGCGTTGTTTAGTGGCCGCTCAGTTCCTTGGACATGGCTTGGGCACGCTTGGCGCAGGCCTGCATCGCATCAGCGATTGTCGTCCTGAGCTTTGCATCTTCCATGTGCTGAATCGCCTGCTCGGTGGTGCCGCCGGGCGACATGACATTCTGTTTGAGTGTTGCCGGGTCTTTATCGCTTTGTTGTGCCATGGTGGCGGCACCCAAGGCGGTTTGAATCGCCAGGCGGCGCGCCGTATCGGCGGGAAGGCCGAGCTCGACGGCGGCGTCTTCCATGGCTTCCAGCATCAGGAAGAAATACGCCGGTGCGCTGCCTGAGACCGCTGTCACCGCGTCCAGCAAGGCTTCTTCCGCGACCCATTCGACGATGCCCACCGCTTCCATGAGCTGAGTCGCTATATCGCGTTGGGCATCGCTGACCCGCGCATTAGCATACAGGCCACTGGCACCGCGGCCTACCAGAGACGGTGTATTTGGCATGCAGCGAACCACAGCGTTACCCCCGCCCAGCCATTGGTCAATGGTGGCTGCGTCCAGGCCAGCAGCGATGGAAATGATCAGAGGGCTGCGCTGTTGAACGGTGTCGCTGAGCGCTTCGCATACGTCGCGCATGATCTGTGGCTTAACAGCCAGCACCAGGACGTCGGTCTGGCTCGCGGCGGCGTTGTTATCGGTTTGCGTCTGGATGTTCAGGCGTGTACGTAGCGCCTCGAGTTCGCTTTCCTGAGGCGCAGTGGCCGTGATGTCGTCAGGCGTGACACCGCTGTCGATCAGGCCGCCAATGATGGCGCTTGCCATATTGCCTGCGCCAATGAAGGTGATCTTGTTCGTCATGGGGGTATCCTCTGTTGAAAAAGGCGGCGTTGAGCCGCGTGATTTCATTCGCCTGGGTAAATGCGTTCCCGGTTGGCTCGATGGTTCGTTCAGGTGGTATTCCGCGCACCAAAAATCGCCGTCCCTAAACGTACCAGTGTGGCACCTTCCAGCACAGCCGCTTCCAGGTCGTCGCTCATGCCCATGGAAAGCGTATCAAGCGGCGTATCGGGCAGTGCCTTCTGTAACGCTGACAAAAGCTTGTGCATCTCGGCCAGAGGCTGACGCTGGGCCGCCAGGCTTTCTGCCGGGGCCGGGATCGCCATCAGGCCCCGCAGCTTGAGGCCGGGTAGCGCGGCGACCTCCTGGGCAAGGGCTTCCACGTCTTCTGGCATGACGCCTGATTTTGAGGGCTCGCGGCTGATATTGACCTGTAAGCAAACGTTGAGTGGGGCCAAATGGGGAGGGCGCTGTTCGCTAAGCCGCTTGGCAATTTTCAGGCGGTCAATGGTGTGCAGCCAGGCGAAATTTTCGGCAACGGCGCGCGTTTTATTCGATTGAAGAGGGCCAATGAAATGCCACACAAGATCGTCCAGGTCGGCCAGCTCTGCCTGCTTGTCCAACGCTTCCTGCAGATAGTTTTCACCAAACTCACGCTGACCAAGCGCGCTTGCCTGGCGAATCATCGAGGCCGGCTTGGTTTTGCTTACGGCCAGCAGCGAGGCATCATTAACCGGGCGGCCAGCGTCAATGAGGGCGCGCTCTAGGCGCTGACGCGCGCTGGCTAGTGACGCTGGAAGCGCGTTATCTGTCATACTCAGGCACCTTACCGCAGCTGGGGAAGAAAGATGGATATTACCGAACTGCTGGCATTCTCGGCAAAGCAGAATGCATCCGACCTGCACTTATCCGCTGGCTTGCCACCCATGATACGGGTTGATGGCGATATCCGTCGGCTGAATGTACCTGCCATGGATAACAGTGCCGTGCGCCAGTTGATTCACGACATCATGAACGATCGTCAGCGCCGCGACTACGAAGAACATCTCGAAGTCGACTTCTCTTTCGAAGTGCCGGGCGTGGCGCGTTTTCGAGTCAACGCCTTTAATCAGGCTCGCGGGGCCGGCGCGGTATTCCGCACCATTCCCAATCAGGTGCTATCGATGCAGGCCCTGGGGTTGGGCGAAGTGTTCGAGCGCCTTTCCATGCTGCCGCGCGGTCTGGTGTTGGTGACCGGGCCAACCGGTTCGGGGAAAAGTACCACCCTTGCGGCGATGATCGATTACATCAACGATCATCGCTATGAGCACATTCTCACCATCGAAGACCCGGTTGAGTTCGTGCATGCCAGCAAGCGCTGCCTGATTAATCAGCGGGAAGTCCATCGTGACACACACGGCTTTGCGGAGGCGTTGCGCAGTGCGCTGCGCGAAGACCCGGATGTGATCCTGGTGGGAGAGCTGCGCGACCAGGAAACCATCCGCCTGGCATTAACGGCGGCAGAGACCGGTCACCTGGTGCTCGGGACGCTGCATACCACGTCAGCGGCCAAGACCATTGACCGGATTATTGATGTCTTCCCCGGCGAAGAGAAGGCCATGGTGCGTTCGATGCTGTCTGAGTCGCTGCAGGCGGTAGTCGCTCAGGTACTATTGAAGCGCCAGGGAGGCGGCCGCGTGGCGGCCCATGAAATTCTGATCGCGACCTCAGCGGTGCGCAATCTGATTCGTGAAGACAAGGTGGCGCAGATCTTCTCGGCGATTCAAACCGGCGGCAACCTGGGTATGCAAACGCTGGACGCTGCCCTGTCGCAACTGGTCAACGATGGCCATGTCGGCATGGAAGACGCCCAGGCACTGGCCAAGGGCACCCTGGCTTCCCGGGAGACGTAACCGATGGCGAATAACGACGCCTCAACGCTGACGCCTGGCCAGTGGCTACACCAGTTGCTGGACATCATGGTGACGCAGCAAGCCTCAGACCTGCTCATTTCAACGGGTGCGCCGCCCAGCCTCAAGATGCCCAACGGGCTGGTTCCCCTGGGCCAAAAGCCGTTGAGTGAACATCAGGTAAGCGAGCTGGTAACTCACACCGTGCCCGACGGGTTGCGCGAGCGTTTCAGGCAACAGCGCGAGGCGAACTTTGCGCTGGGATTTGCAGATAAGGGGCGCTTTCGCGTTAGTGCCTTCCAGCAGCGAAACCAGCCTGCCATGGTGATACGCCGTATCGAGCAGCACATTCCCACCCTGGAAACCCTGGGGGTGCCCACGGCGCTTGCCTCGCTCGCCAATGCCAAACGGGGGCTGGTATTGGTGGTGGGGGGCACGGGGACCGGAAAATCCACCACTCTGGCGGCGATGGTGCAGGAGCGTAATGAAACGGTCGGTGGGCACATCATCAGTATTGAAGATCCGATCGAGTACCTGCACCCGCACAAGCGCGCCATCGTTAACCAGCGTGAAGTGGGCATTGATACCGAGTCGTTCGAAGTAGCGCTCCAGAACACCCTGCGCCAAGCCCCTGATGTGATCCTGATCGGTGAGATACGCAGCCGTGAAACCATGGAACACGCGTTGACGTTCGCTGAGACAGGCCATCTCTGTCTGGCCACCTTGCACGCCAACAATGCCAATCAGGCGTTGGAGCGAATCATTCACTTCTTCCCGCATGAACGCCATGAGCAGATATGGATGGATCTTTCCCTTAATCTCCGTGCGGTGGTGGCTCAACAGCTGTTGCCCAGCCTTAACGGTGGGCGTTGTGCGGCGGTTGAGGTCATGCTGCAGTCGTCACGGCTTGCCGATCTGATTCGTAAAGGCAGGGTCGACGAGATTAAAGCAGCCATGGCGGCGTCCCGGGATGACGGCATGCAGACCTTCGACCAAGCGCTCTTCGATCTTTGCCAGGCCTCGCAGATCAGCCAGGAGGTGGCGCTTGCCCACGCGGACTCCGCCAATGACTTGCGCCTCATGCTGAAGCTTGAGGGTGGGCAGGCGGCCCCGCGTTCATTGGACGAGCGTGTTCCGGAACAGTGGGCCCTGCGCGATCGCGATGATGCCTGGTGACGATGATGCTAGGGTGCGTAAATGCCGCCAAGGACGCGTGGCCCTCTGGCGCCGGTCACCGTAGGGACATTGCCGGGAAGCTGGTGCAGGCGCTGGTGGGCCAGCCAGGCAAAGGCACCTGCCTCGATCCAGTCTTCCGGCCAGCCGTAGGCCGACGGTGACGCAAAGTCGGCAAGGGGTAGGTGAGCGGCCAGTCTTGCCATCAGGTCAGCGTTATGCGCGCCACCCCCGCAGGTGATTACCGTGATGCCTTGGTGAATGAGAGGTAGCTGCTGGATGCCTTGTGCAACGCTGATCGCCGTGAGCTCGGCAAGCGTTGCCTGAACGTCACAAGGTGCTTCGTTACCGGCCAGGTGATGCTCCAGCCATGGCAGATGAAATAGCTCACGCCCCGTACTACGTGGGGGTGCCTGTTGAAAGAAAGGAGCTTCCAGCAGACGTTCCAGCAAACCTGGCTCCACCCTTCCGCTGGCTGCCCATGCCCCGTTCTGATCGAAACGGCCGCCCTTGTGCTTTGAGAACCAGGCATCCAGCAACACATTTGCAGGCCCCGTATCGAAGCCCGTCACGGGCGTTTCCGCGTTGCTGGGCAGCCACGTCAGGTTGGCAAAACCGCCCAGGTTCAAGATGAGCTGTTCGCCTTCCTGGCGTCCAAACAGCGCCTGATGAAAGGCGGGTGCCAGCGGCGCCGCCTGCCCGCCTGCTGCCAGGTCACGGCGGCGAAAATCAGCCACAACGGTGCAGCCGGTCAACTCCGCCAGCAGGCTGGGATTATCCAACTGGTGTGTGTAGGCCGGGCCGCCAGTATGGCCGCCTGGGGCGTGCTCAATGGTCTGCCCGTGGCTGCCTACCGCCTGGATCTGTTCAGGCGAAAGTTGCTGTGCGGTTAGCAGGGCGTTCACTGCCTTGGCTTGCAGTCGGCAAAAGGCGTCTTCGGCGGCGGCCAATTCGGCAAAGCTCACTTCTTGTGCATGGCAAAGATGCAGCAGCTGCTTATGCAGTGCGTCTGGCATCGCGACGGCAGTCGCCCCCAGCAGTTCTGGCGGCGTATCGCGGCCAATCGCCACCAGGGCGGCGTCAATGCCGTCAAGGCTGGTGCCTGACATCAGGCCAATATAATAATGTGGTGCAGATTTCATAAGACGACCCATACGAAGCGCGTTAAGGCTCAACCAATACCCGTGAGCATGGTAACATCGCCCACAATTTATTATCCGAACGCCAATAAGGCGATGCTTACGTGGAGAAAAGCAATGAGTGAGGTGGATCAGGCGCTAGCGTTGCTGTCGCGGGGGACCTATGAAATCCTGGTGGAGGATGAACTGCGCGAAAAGCTGGCCTCTGGCCGTACGCTGCGTATCAAGGCAGGTTTCGATCCCACGGCCCCCGATCTACATTTAGGGCACAGTGTCCTGCTGACCAAGATGCGCCAGTTCCAGGACCTGGGCCACACCGTTATCTTCCTCATCGGCGATTTCACCGGCCGTATTGGTGACCCCACCGGTAAAAGCGTGACCCGCAAACCGCTGACCGAAGCCGACGTTAAGGCCAATGCCGATACCTACAGGGAACAAGTATTTAAAATCCTTGATCCCGATAAAACCGAGGTGCGCTTTAACGCTGAATGGTTTAGCGACCTGACCGCCGCCAAGATGATCGAGCTGGCAGCGCAGAGTACCGTTGCGCGTATGCTCGAGCGCGATGACTTTGAAAAACGCTACAAGGCCAATCAGTCGATCGCCATCCACGAATTTCTCTACCCGCTGGTACAGGGCTACGACTCGGTCGCGTTAGACGCGGATGTCGAATTAGGCGGTACCGATCAGAAGTTCAACCTGCTGATGGGCCGGGAGATTCAAAAGCATTTCGGTCAGCAACCGCAGGTGGTCATCACCATGCCGCTGCTTGAGGGTTTGGACGGCGTGCAGAAGATGTCCAAGTCGCTGGGTAACTATGTGGGTGTCGATGAAACGCCCGGTTCCATGTTCAACAAGCTGGTTTCCATGCCGGATACCCTGATCTGGCGCTATTTTGATTTACTGTCGCTGAAGTCGAACGAAGAAATCGAAGCGCTCAAGCAGAGCGTTGAGCAGGGCGCAAACCCGCGCGATGTCAAGATGGAGCTGGCGCGTGAGCTGATAGCGCGCTACCACGGCGACGAAGCTGCCGCCAACGCCCATCGATCAGCGGGTAATCAGTTGGCTGACGGCGAGCTGCCAGAAGACCTTCCCGAAGTGGAAGTCGACTTTGAAGGGGGGAGTGAAGCGCCGATCGCTGCGGTTCTCAACCGTTCGGGGTTGACCAAGAACAGCGCCCAGGCGAAAGACATGCTCAAAAATGGCAGTGTCAAAGTGGATGGCGAGGCTGTGGCGCAAGACACCATGCTGACAACCGGCAAGGCTTACGTTATCCAGGCAGGCAAGAAACGTTACGCCCGTGTGACACTGCGCTAATTTTTTTCGCACGCCCCTTGCGTCCCCGCCAGCAACACCGTAAAGTACGCATCCGCTGCCGGGGACGCCCAGCGTTGCCAGCGGTGGATGAGGTGTAAAACCTCAGGTTTGTCAGCAGGTTAGGCAAGCGAGCGTGGTTACTGTGTCATGTTACGCCGCCTCG